>VEPF01000194.1:0-2037 GCA_012027055.1 Gemmatimonadota bacterium
CCACGCTCGCTGCCCGTCAGCTCGGCCAGCCGGCGCGGTTCTCCGCCGGCCGCCTGCATGATGAAGATGGCGGCAGCGGTGCGCGGCGCCTCGTCGCGCGCCGAGTCGTAGGGGAGGCTCGCCAGCGAGTCCCGCTCGGCCTGCACCGCGGAATCGCTCCGCAGCCGCGCGTCCGCCACGAACGCGATCCACTGGCCGTCCGGCGAAACTGCCACGTCCCGGTGCGAGTACGACACGTCCGTCAGCTGCTGCTTCGCGGTGTCTCCGAACTCCTGCCGGAAGAGCTGCTGTGGCCGCCAGCGCCGAGCCGCGCGCGCGTTGGGCACGAAGCCGCGCCCGTTCGCCTTGTAGCCGGCGTCCACGATGTGTCGCCCATCGAAGCGCCGGGGGTCGAGCGGCCGGGTGATGGCGCCGTACGGCGGGCGGGCCAGCGCCGGCATGCGCGCGAACGGGTCTCCGCCGCCCGCGCCCGCGGCGCTGTCCGGCCGGGCGTCCGCCGAATCCCCGCCCACGCTCTGCGCGAATACCGCGAAGGTCCTGCCGCCCACGCGCGCGATCGACCCCGTGGGATAGTCCTCGACCTGCACCGCCTCGCCGGCCGGCGCGTCCATGCGCAGCGCCCAGGTGCTGCCGCGTCCGCCCGCGCGCGTCGAGGTGAAGAACAGGTACCGGCCATCGGGCGCGAAGCGCGGGTTGCTCGCTTCGGTCGCGGGCGACGTGTAGCGCGCCGGCTGGCCGCCCGCCACCGGTACCACCCACACCTCCGAGTGGCGGCGGTTCTCCGCTTCCTGCACGGTCGTGACCGTGAAGGCCACCAGCCGGCCGTCCGGCGACAGGGCCGGCGTCGAGACGGTGGTCAGCCGGTACCAGCCGGCGGGCGTGAACGCGCGCCCGGCCGGGGGGGCCTGCGCGGCCCCGCCCGCGGCCGCGGCCAGCAAGGCCAGCGTGATGATGCCTCGACGCATGGCTGTCGCCTTCCTCAGTTCGCCCGGGTCGCCTGCCACGCGATCATCCGCCACTGGCCATCGGCCCGCGACCACACGTCCGTGTAGCGGATGGTGAAGCTGTCGGCGGCCAGGACCAGCCGCGCGCGGCCGGTGATCACCGCGGCCTGCCCCAGCACTCGCACGTCCAGGCTCTCCGGCTCGATGCGGCGATACTGCAGCTGGCCGGCCGCCAGGTGCTGCAGGTACTGCGCGCGGTTCTCGCGGGCGCCCGAGCTGTGCGTGTAACTCAGGTCGGCAGCCAGGTAGCGGCCGAGCGCGGTGGTGTCGCCCGCGACCATTGCCGCGAAGCGGGCCTGCTCGCGCGCCACGACGGTGGCCGCGACCCCGCCGCCGGTCGCGGGCGTCCGCTCGACCGTACAGGCGCCCAGCAGCAACAGTCCTGTCCCCAGAAGCAGTGCTCGCATGGCCATGCTCCTCATGCCGGAAGGGTGAGGCCGATCCCAGGCAGATAGCGCTCGTGCAGCACCGCCCGGTGGTGCAGCTCGTGGCCGGCGGTGATGGCCGCCAGGGCGCGCACCGAGATGCCGTGACCGTTCGCCTCGCCCCGCCGCACCCACGCCTCCTCGGGCAGGCCGTCGAGCAGCGCGATGGTCGCGGCGCGTACCGCCGCGAACTCGGCGGCGATGTGCGCCAGCGCCCGCGCCTGGTAGTGCGCCGGGGCCATCCACTGCTGCTCGTCGAAGCCGGGCAGCGGCGTCCGGTCCGCGCGTGCGAAGCGCAGCGCGCGGTAGGCGAACACGCGCTCGGCGTCGCACAGATGCCCGACCACTTCCTTGATGCTCCACTTGCCGGGTGCGTACGCGAAGCCGGCCGAGCTCTCGGGGATGTGGCGCAGCAGCTCCAGCAGCGACTGCCCCTGCGCGCGCAGGATGCCCAGGATGTCGCCCGGAGGCACCAGCGCCAGGTACTTGCCATAGTACGGCTGGAACTCGTCCTCGCCGGGCCGCTCCAGTCTCGCCTGCATGGTGCTCACCTCCGGGGAATCAGCGTGAACGCCCGCAGCAGGCGGCGGGGCCGCGCCCACCGGAGC
>VEPF01000194.1:2047-9107 GCA_012027055.1 Gemmatimonadota bacterium
GGCCCCCGGCCGGGTCAGGCCTGGTGTACCACCTGCTGCAGGTGGAGCGGCACCTCGGCGGCATGCACGCCGTCGAGCTGCAGCTGGAAGTGGTAGAGCCCCGGCTGATTGAACTGCAGGCCGGCGAAGTGCAGCACCACGTTGGCGCGCGCGACGTTGTCGTGCACCCGGTTGGCCTGCACGTGCAGCTCGGCGTCCTGCGGCAGCGCGGAGCGGCCATCCGGCCCGATCAGGCGCACCATCAGCCGGTGCGACCGCGCCGCGGACGCGTTCCCCTGGAACCGGGCCACCAGGAAGAACGCCGGATGCGTGGCCGGGAACTGGCTGGCGCCGATCGTGTCGAACTCGCCCACGATGACCAGCTTGCCTTCCTTCGTCTCGGCGACGTGGTCGGCCAGCATCGCGAAGGTCAGATCCATGCCCCCTCCTGGAACGTACCGGTTGGCGCCGCCCGGCGGTCAGAAGGCCGCCGTCACCCCCGCCGAAAGGCGCGCGCCATGGCGCTCGAAATCGTAACCGATTTCGCCCGTGAAACGCAGGTTCCGGCGCAGCAGGTAATGCACGCCGCCGGAGCCGTACGTGTACTTGTCGAGCAGGTCCGCTTCGCCCATCCCGAGCGAGAAGAGCGGCTCGTCGGCCCTGATCCAGTTGAAAACCCCCACCAGGAACAGGCGGCCGGCCGGCCCCTGGGGCCAGAGCACCAGCTCGGCAAGTGCGGCATCGACCGTCTTCGACTCGGCCACGTCCTCGCCGACGAAGAACGGGTCATCATCCGTACGCCGCAGGAACTGCGCGTTCAGCTCCCCGCCGGTGCCCAGCTGGAGCGTGGCATCCGGCCCCCAGACCAGGATCTGGTCCACGGCGTCGGGGACCTCTTCCTGGGCGTAGTAGGCGAACGCGCCCAACCGGAGCGCGCCCAGCGACTGGGAGAAGCGCCCCATGTAGTTCTTCAGGTTGTCGGTGTCGAAGACGCCCGCATCGCTGGCGGCATCGAGCCCGGCGCCGTTCATGATCCCGCCGACCAGGTCGCCGCCCTCCCAGGGCGAGTAGGAGGCCATGAGCCCGCGCTCGTAGGTCAGGTTCGGGCTCGCGTCCCCGACGCGCACGCGGTAGAGCTGGTAGTCCTCGATGGAAAGCCGCAGCTCCCGCTTGAACACCGGGTCGGAGAGCTGGAACTGCCCGACCACCAGGTTGATCCCGGTGTGGGCCAGGTCCGTGAACTGCAGGAACGCGTCCTCCAGCCCCGCTACCTCACCCCGTTCGCCCAGGAAGAAGTACATGTAGTAGCTGACGCCGGGGGCGATCTGGCCGCCCGAGAGCAGCTTGATGTTCCAGGGCGTCTGCAGGTCGAACTTGTTGGCGCGGTCCGGCACGTTGCTGCGCAGCTGCGTGAACGCGTCCATGCGGATCGCGAGCGGCAGACTGGCTGGCAGCTGGAGCAGCTGGTCTCCGGTGTCGAGCGTGTCCACCGGGGCGGCGCCGGGCGCCAGCTGGAAACCGTGGGCGGCGAAATCCTCGCCGAACTTGCTCAGCTTGGGCGGGGCGGTGTGGCACAGCGTGCAGGACACGCGGTACTTGCGCGCGAAGGCCGGGATCGCGCCGACCGGGGCGGCCTGCGCCAGCAGCAGGGCGATGCCGGCGCTCAGCAGTGCAATACGCTTCGGGTTCATGTGACACCGGGGTGCGCGTGAAGGGCGGCCGCCGTGCCGCCCGTTGGGCGCTACGATACAGCGCCCGCTTGGCCGGGCGCCGCGCCGCGACGCACGGCCGGGCGCGCGAATCAGCGCGGCCCGGCGCCCGAACAGCTCAGCACGCGGCCTGCGTCCCCCGCGCGGCCGCGAACGCGGGCTCCAGCCGCTGCTCCAGCGCGGGACCGGAACGCAGCTCCAGGGCGTAGTGCACGCGCGTGGCCGGGAGTGGGATGGCGATCAGGCGTCCCAGGTCGATGGGCGTGCCGATGGCCAGTGCCTCCACGCCGAAACGGGCCGCGCGCTCGAGCGTGCGCTCCAGGTCCTGCACCTGCTGCACGCCATAGCCCATGGCGGGCAGCAGCGGCCCCAGGCGCGGATACTTCGCAAACGTTTCCGCGATCTCGCCCACCGCGAACGGGCGGGGATCGACCAGCTCCGCCCCCAGCGCCCGGGCGGCGATGCTCGCCGCACCGTACGGCATCTCCCCGTGCGTCACCGTGGGGCCGTCCTCGACCGCCAGCACCTTGCGGCCGGCCAGCAGCGTCTCGTCATCCACGCGGATGGGCGAGGCGGCCTGCAGCACGCGCGCCTGCGGGTTGAGCCGCTGCACGTTCTCGAGCACCTGCGCCACTCCCTCGGGGCTGGCCGTATCCACCTTGTTGATGATGATCACGTGCGCGAGCCGCACGTTGGCCTCGCCGGGAAGGTACTTCAGCTCGTGACCGGCGCGGTGCGGGTCCACGATGGTGAACTGCAGGTCGGGCGCGTAGAACGGCGTGTCGTTGTTGCCGCCGTCCCAGACGATCACGTCCGCTTCCCGCTCCGCCGCCCGCAGGATGTCCTCGTAGTCGACGCCGGCCCACACCACCGACCCGCTCGCGATGTGCGGCTCGTACTCCTCGCGCTCCTCGATCGTGACCTGCTGGTCGACCATGTCCTGCATGGTCGCGAAACGCTGCACCCGCTGCTTCAGCAGATCGCCGTACGGCATCGGGTGGCGCACCGCGGCCACGCGCAGCCCGGCGGCGCGCAGCGCAGCCACGACTGCCCGCGACGTCTGGCTCTTGCCCGCGCCGGTGCGCACCGCGCAGACCGCGATGACCGGGCGGCTCGAGCGCAGCATGGTGCGGCGCGCGCTCAGCAGCCGAAAGTCGGCGCCGGCGGCACTCACGCGGCTGGCCAGGTGCATGCCGGCCTCGTGCGCGATGTCGGAGTAGGACAGCACGCACTCGTCCACGCGCAGCTCGGCGATCAGCTCCTCCAGCTCGGCCTCCCGCCGGATCGGGATGCCCTGCGGGTACAGCGCCCCGCCGGCCAGCGGCGCGGGGTAGGTGCGGTCCTCGATGTGCGGGATCTGCTGTGCCGTGAAGGCGACGACGTCGTATTCCTCCCGGCCGCGGAACACCACGTTGAAATCGTGGAAGTCGCGACCCGCTGCACCCAGGATGAGCACCCGTTTCCTTGCCGCCATGTACGTCCTCGACCACTGGTGGGCGGGCCCGGCTTTCAGGCCCCGGAGTCCCTTGAGTCTGCACCCCGCCGGCGCGCGCAGCCGTAGGGCGATGGCAAGCACCGGTGTCGGGAGGCGTGAGACTCCTGTGGTAGGGTAATTCAGCCCTATCCCCACCCAAGATCAGCAACCTTCCGATAGTTGGCCAGCGCCGACGCCCCGTACTTTGCGAACACTGGGGCCAACCTTCAGCCAGGGCCATGCCGGTCAACATCCTTCTCCCTCTCGACGGTTCCGCGTTCAGCGAGCACGCCTATCCGGCGGCGCTCGAGCTGGCGCGGCAGCTCGGGGCGAAGCTGCACCTGGTCCATGTGCACGAGCCCCCGGTGCCGCTGCCGAGCGACGGCTCGCCCCTGGTCGAGGCGGAGCTGAGCGAGAGCCTGCGCGGACAGGAGGAGGAGTACCTGCGGGCGCTGGCGGGGCGGTGCATGGAAACGGCCGGGGTGGCCACCCGGACCGAGCTGCTGGAAGGCCCGGTGGCGACCGCCCTGGCGAGCTACATCCACGAGATCGAGATCGACCTCGTGGTCATGAGCACGCACGGCCGCAGTGGCATCAGCCGCGCCTGGGTGGGCAGCGTGGCCGATGCGGTGGTGCGCCGCGCCGCGGTCCCGGTGTTGCTGCTCCGGCCGCACGATCACCACGCCCCGGAGCCGCTTGCCTGCCGGCACGTCCTGGTGCCGCTCGACGGGTCCGCCCTCGCGGAGGGGATCCTGGCACCGCTCGAGCTGCTCTGCCGCGTGTTCAGCCCGCGCTTCACCCTGCTGCGGGTGGTGCCGCCGTTGCAGATCGAGACCGGCGGGACGGGGCCCGCGGTGCTGACGCAGTCACCTGCGGCCGTGGAGCGGGCGGCGGCCGCCGCCCACGAGTACCTGGAAACGGTGGCCGCCACCTGGCGCGCCGCCGGGGCCAGTGTCGATACCGCCGTGCAGGTGCACGGCATTCCCGCCGTGGCTATCCTGGACTACGCCGGCACGCACTCGGTCGACCTGGTCGCCATGGCCACCCACGGCCGGGGCGGCTGGTCCCGCGTGGCGTTGGGCAGCGTGGCCGACAAGGTGATGCGCGGCACGCTCATGCCGGTCCTGCTGTACCGTCCGCCGGCCGCCGTGCCGCATGGCCACGGGGCGCCCGAGCCGCGCGACCTGCCCGTCCGCCGCCCGCCGCCGGAGCACTGAGCACATGGGCGATCAGGGGGAGTGGCAGGTGCGCCCGTCCGAGGCGAGGGCGTCGGGGCCGGCCCAGACGGGCGATGCGGGGGCCGAGGCCAGCACCCTGGCCAACGTGCACGCGGGCGAGAACGCCCGCATCACGCGCATCCTGTTCGGGGCGCTGCGCAGCCTCTGTGATGACCTGGGGCTGCGGGAGAACCAGTGCTTCCGCTGCCGGGCCGCGACCCCGACCATGCTGGTGCTGGAAGCGGAGGACGGCAACATCGTGTCGCTGGCCCGGGACTGGGCCCGGTTCATCCGCGTGGAGGCCGCGCCCGAGCCGAGCTCGCCAGCCTAGCCCTCGCCGCGGCCCCGGCGCTCAGCCGATCAGGTCTCCATCCAGCACGGGCCGGACCGGCAGCGTGAAGCCGACCGTGGTGCCCTGGCCGGCCTCGCTCTCCACCCAGATCCGTCCGCCGTGCGCCTCCACGATGCCCTTGCAGATGGCCAGGCCGAGGCCGAGCCCCTGCTTCCCCTCGCGCCGTGACTGCCAGAAGCGCTCGAAGACGTGCGGCAGGTGCTCCGGGGCGATACCCGGCCCCGTGTCGCTCACCCGGAACACCACCTCGCCGGTGCCAGGTACGGCGCCCAGCACGATCCGCCCACCGACCGGCGTGAACTTGAGCGCGTTGCCGATCAGGTTCGAGAGCACCTGCACGATGCGCTGCCGGTCCGCCCACACCGGGGGGAGCACGTCGGGGGCTTGCCACTCCAGGCCCAGGCCCCGCTGGCCCGCGAGGGGCGCGAACGTCTGGTGCACGGCGCGGAGCAGCGGCGCGACGGCGGTCGGTCGGCGCTCGAGCATGACCTTTCCAGCCTCGAGCCGCTTCACCTCGCGCAGATCGTTGATCAGCCGTTCCATCTGCTCGGCCGACTGGCGGATCGACTCGAGATGGAACCAGCCGCCGCGCTCGCGCTCCTCGGGCGGGATGCCGCGCAGCAGCAGCGAGGTGCCGATGCGGATGGCGCTGAGCGGGTTGCCCAGGTCGTGCGAGACCACCGAGAGCATGTCGTCGCGCGCCTGCACGGCCGCCTGCGCCTCGCGATAGAGCACGGCGTTGTCCACGGCCAGGCCGGCCAGCAGCCCCAGGTCTTCGGCGAGCTTGACATCACGCGTGTCGTACCGGGCACGCGTGGCCGCGAAGAAGCCCATGGCGCCCCTGGTACGGCCCCGCGCCTTCAGCGGCACCACCAGCATGCCGGTGAGGCCCAGGCTGCGCCACAGCTCCAGCTGCTCGGGCGAGACCGAGATCGCCTGCAGGTAGGTGTCGGTCACCTGCGGCACCAGCTCGGTGGTGCCGGTCTCGAGCACCGCGAACACCGGGTGCAGGCGGCGGGGATCGAGCTGGTAGCGCCGGAGCTGCTCGAGCAGCGGCTGGCGCCGGGGATCGGCGTGGACCAGCTCCAGGCGGCGGATGTTACCGTCATCATCCTGGATGAAGATCACGCACCAGTCCGCGAGCACCGAGACCGCAAGCCGCGCCACGCTCGCGAGCGTGGTCTCGTAGTCCAGCGAGGATGCCAGCAGCGCGCCCGCCTCCGCCAGGAACTGCTGCGCCCGCTCTTCCCGCTTGCGCTCGGTGCTGTCGCGCAGCACCACCGTGAAGATCCAGCGCCCGGCCACGTGCAGCTTGGAGATCGATGCTTCTGCGGGAAATTCCGTTCCGTCCTTGCGGCGCCCCTGGATCTCCTGCCGCTCCCCCATGCGGCGCGCCTGCGCGCGGGCTTACGCGAAGTTGCGCACGTGCTCGTCGTGGAGCGTGCGGTACCGCTCCGGCAACAGCAGCGCGAGCGGCTTCCCCAGCACTTCGCGTGCGCGGTACCCGAAGATGTGCTCGGCCCCCAGGTTGAAGTCGGTGATCATGAGCGTCTCATCGACCGAGATGATCGCGTCGTTGGCGATGCTCACGATCCCCGCGGCCTTCGCTTCCGAGACCCGCAGCGCCCGCTCCGCCCACTTCAGCTCGCTGACGTCCCGGCCCTCGGGCAGCAGCAGCGTCACCGCCCCGCCCCGGTCGAACACGGGCTGGATCGAGAAGTCCACTGTGGTGTCGATCCCGTCCGCGCTCACCAGCTCCAGCTCGCAGCGGAAGAAGTCCCCGGCCGCGGCCACCTCGACACCCTGCCGCACCTCGTCCTGCGCCGCCGGCGAGCGCGCGAACCAGGCCAGCTCCCAGAACTTGCGCCCGGTCACCTGCGCCCGCGTCAGCCCGCCGAACTCCAGCGCCGAGCGGTTGACGTCCAGCACCGTCCCGTCCGGGCGCAGCACGCCCATGTACTGGAACGAGTGGTCGAACAGCGCATGCAGCATGAGCTCCCGCGAGCTCCGCTCCGCGTCCGTCTCCTGCTCCTCCGTGCCGCGCGTCATGCCGTCCTGCGGACTGGGTGCGTCAGCGTTGCGCGCTGCTCAGGCCGAACAGGCGGTAGGCCGGGCAGTAGCCGATCGCGGCCGTCACGATGGCCACCAGCCCGACGGCCGGGACCACGATCCGCCACACCCCCGGGAAGAGGCCGAACACCCCGAACAGAATCAGCGACAGGCCGATGACCACGCGCACGATGCGATCGGCCGTTCCCACGTTGCATTTGACCGCCATCCTGACACTCCCCGACGAGGTTATTGGCACTTCGGTGGCTGAATAGAATAA
>VEPF01000323.1 GCA_012027055.1 Gemmatimonadota bacterium
GGTGGGCGCGTCCGGTGCGGGCAGCAGCTGCAGCTCCACTGGCAGGATGCGATATGGGAACTGCCGCTGGAGCGCGTGCAGGTCCAGGCGATACCAGACGCGGCGGAAGGCGGAGTCCGCCGCCGGCCGCGCGCCGCGCGGGGCCAGGGGCAGTGGCAGCCCCAGGCCACTGACGGTCGCGTCCGGAGCCTGGCCGGGAGGCACGGCCGGGAGCCAGTCCAGCGGGATGGTGGCCGCGTCGGCGGACGCCACCCAGCCGCGGTTCACCAGCACCGCGGCGTCGCCGTCGAGACGCAGGGGGGTGAGCAGGTGGACCCCGGGAATTCCCCGGTAGCTGCGGCCCGGCAGCACGATGGCGCGCGCGTCGTCGTACTGGCCCGCCACGTGGACGCGGCGGTAGTGCGCCGCACTCGTGTCCTCGAGCAGGGCCCGGCCGGCGAGAGGAAGCGCGGCCAGGCGCCGGGCGATCCGGGTGTTGAGCGCGCGCCGCTGCTCCAGCCGGTCCAGCTGCCAGAACCCCAGACGCACGCAGGCCAGCACGAACGCCCAGAGCAAGACCGTCCCGAGCACCGCGCGTGTCCGCCACCAGCTCCGCCGCTCCACCACGCTCATCGAGCTCCTTGCCCGCCGGGAACCAAGCCTCGACAATCTAGGACACCTTCCCCCCTCCCGGTACGGCAACATGACCTGCACCCGCAACGCAACGCTCATCCTGGCCACCACCCTGCTCGGCTGCGCTCCGGGCGCCAGCCCGGGCCCGGCCGCGACCGCGCCGGGCCCGGCGGCCGTGACGCTGGCGTACGCGGCGCAACCCGCGCCGCTCACGTACGTGGCCACGGACAGCGGCCACGTGCGCATCGACATTCCCGGCATGGGCCCGATGGATGTGGTGTTCGACCTGAACGCCACGAGCCGGCTGGCGCTTGCAAAAGCGGCGGACGGCGGGCTGGACGCCACGCTCACCATCACGGCGCTGAACGGGCAGATGTCCAACCCGCAGACCGGCACCAGCGGCGTGGACAACAGCGCGATCCCGCGCGATCCGGCCCGGCTCACGCTCACCAGCGCGGGCCGCCTCACGCGCGTGTCGCTCCCCGAGTTGGGGCGCAGCCTGCGCGAGGTGACCACCGCCAGCACCCTGTTCCACGACGTCTTCATCCGCCTGCCGGAGACGGCCGTCCGGCCAGGCGCGACGTGGGTGGACACGGTGGACATCACGGACCAGCTGGGTGCGCTCAGCATGACCCAGCGCCAGGAGATCCGCTCCACGTACGCGGGGGATACCGTGGTGGCGGGCCGGCGCCTGGCGCGCATCACCGCGACCACCGCGATCACCATAAGCGCGAGCGGCGATGCAGGCGGGATGCAGATCGAGCAGCGGCTGGTGGGCCAGGGGACGCACACGGCACTGTGGGACGCGGCCCGCGGCCGGCTCGTGGAGCGCCGCTTCGAGAGCAACGCCACCGGTTCCATGACCGTGGTGGGTGCGCAGCTGGGGGACATCCCCGTCACCCAGCAGGCGCGCAGCACGGTCCGCCTGCAGGAAGGCGGCTGAGCGGTCCGGGTGCCCGGCGCGCCCGCCGGACGCGCCCGGGACCCGAAGCCGGCACACCAGACGGGAGGCGCGGTGATACCGGAGCTGGGGATCATCGAGGGCTTCTACGGCGAGCCCTGGTCATGGGCGGCGAGGGCGGGGGTAGTGGCGTCGCTCGCGGCGCACGGCTACCGCTTCTACCTCTATGCGCCCAAGGGCGACGCCTTCCTGCGCCGGCGCTGGCAGGAGCCGCACCCACCCGAGCGGACGGCCCGGTTCGCGGCGTTCGCGGCGGCGTGCGGCGCCCGGGGCGTACGCTTCGGCATCGGCCTGAGCCCGTACGAGAGCTACCGCGACTTCGGCCGGTCCTGCCGGGCAGCACTGGCGCGGAAGCTGGAATGGCTGGAGGAGGTGGGCGCGCAGGACCTGGCGATCCTGTTCGACGACATGCGCGGCGATGTCCCGGACCTGGCGGACCGGCAGCTGGAGATCGTGGCGTTCGTGGCAGAGCGGAGCGGGGCCGGGCGGCTGTTCGTCTGCCCCACGTACTACGCGGACGACGCCATCCTCGACAGGCTCTTCGGCGCCCGCCCGGCCAGGTACCTGGAGCGCCTGGGCGAAGGGCTGCCCCCGGGCGTCGAGATCTTCTGGACAGGGGAGGAAGTGATCTCCCGCGAGTACTCGGTCGGCCACCTGCGCCGCGTCGGCGACGTCCTCCGCCGCCGGCCCTTCCTCTGGGACAACTACCCGGCCAACGATGGTCCCCGGCTCTCGCGCTACCTGCACCTGCGCGGTGTCACCGGCCGGCAGGCCGAGATCGGCGAGTGGATCTCGGGCCACGGCGTGAACCCCGCCCAGCAGCCGGTGCTCTCCTGCATTCCGGCGATCACGCTGGCCGAGAGTTACCGTCTGGGCGGCGACTACGAGTACGGTGAGGCATTCCGCAGGGCCGCAGAGGAGGTGCTGGGTCCGGAGCTGGCCGCGCTGTTGCCGGCAGACGTGCTCACGCTCCAGGACGTGGGGCAGGAGCGGATCGCGCCGGCGGAGCTGGCCGCGTTACGCGCCAAATACGCGGCCAGCGCGCACGAGGGTGCGCAGGAGATCGTACGGTTCCTGGACGGCGACTACTTCACGAGCGGGGAGGTAGTGCAGGCGCAATAGCGCCGGAGCCAAGGGCCAAGTGCCAAGCGCCAAGACTTGCCACTCCCTGGCGCTTGGTCCTTGGCCCTTGGCTCTTGGCTTTTGGCTCTGCCGTCAATAGAGGGTTTCCAGCGTCGCTCCCGGATAGTAGTGCGCGAGGATGTCGGCATAGCTGTAGATCTTCGCGGCCATGACCGCGGCGCCGATCTGGCACAGCCCCACGCCGTGTCCCCAGCCCGCACCCTTCAGGATGAAGGCGTCCCCGTCGCGGTCCACCACGAAGGCGGAGCTGTAGAGGTGCTTGGGGGAGAGGGCGCGGCGAATCTCGAGCTCCTTGCCGATGGTGATGGCTCCCTGCTCGCCGACGATGCGGAGTCTGACGATGCGTCCCGATCGGCCTCGCTCGAGCGGCTCGAGCGCGGTGATGCGGCCCAGATCGACGCCGAGCTTGTCGCGGACCAGGTGACCGGCCATTTCCGCCTCGAGCCGCACGGTCCAGCGGTAGAAGTCGTGCGTGAGGCGGTCGTAACTGGGCAGGAAAGTGTCGAGCAGCGCGTTGTCGGTGCAGTGGCACCAGGCGCGGGGCGTGCTCTCGATCCAGGCACGGGCGGCGGCCTCCTCGCTCAGGGGCGGTGAGGGCAGGGACTCGGACGGGTAGTCGCGCACGGGCACCAGGTAGGGGACTTGCTCGTCGCCCCAGGCCGCGCGGAAATCCTCGCTCACCCCGCCGCAGCACTTGGAGTAGCGCGCGTCGCAGATGGTGCCCTGGAAGGTGAGCACCTGGCCGCGGGTCTGCCGAATGGCCTCGAGCACCCTCGGGTTGTCGATCCGGTCGGTGCCCTGGTAGCGCTGGCAGTGGTCGTCGGCGCAGACATCGAAGTCGGTGTGGCTCTCGCGGTCGTACCAGCGGATCCACTCGCCGCCGACCAGCGGCCGGCCGGGCGGGGTGGCAGCGGGCACGTGCCCGCGGCGCTCCATCTGGGCGAGCAGCCAGCTGCGCGCGATCACCGCGTGGGCGCGCGCCAAGTCGGGCGCGGACGTCGAGCTCATCTCCGAGCAGATCACGGAGGCGAGGTAAGTCTCGAGCGGGACGTCGTTGATGACCGTGAGCAGGTGGTCGCCGGACGGGATCACGCGCAGGCCGCCGCTGAACGACTGGCATTCCCGCTGCTCCCAGTGGAAGTCGATGCCGATGGTGGTCTCGAGCGAGAACCGGCCACGCTCGGCGAGGCGCGGACTGGCGGACCAGTCCGGACCGCTGGAAGCGATCATGCCCGTGACCGCGACGCGATCGCCATCGCGGGTGATGTGGTAGTCGCCGTCCGCGATGATGGCGCCGCCGGCGCCAATGAACTCACCAGCGGTGCGGATCACGATGTAGGGCACGGCCTGAATGAGTCCGACCGAGATGGTCGGCTCCAGCAGAAACCGACGAGTCATAGCAGCTGCTCCAGGAAAGCCGCGAACTCCTGCGGGGTGGGTGATACGTCCTCGTAGATCGTCCGGGCCGCACGCGCGTCCAGGCGCTCGAAGCTCTCGGCATCGGTAACCACCAGGATGCCGGCCATCTCGAGCGCGGCGGGGCTGACCGCAATGCGCCGGGCGCTGTGCGCGAAGAACGCTGCCGGGCGGTGGGCGCGGCGGGGGAAGCAGAGCGCGGTCCCGTGCCCGGCCTGCCAGCGCACGAGCACATTGCCGAGCGGCTCGCCCGCGCCCGGCCGGATCCGGCCCCAGGCGGCGAACGCGGCTGCAATGCGGGCCGCCAGCGCGGCGGGCTCCGCATCGAACAGCGCCAGGAAATGGCGCCCGAAGCTGCTGAAGGGCAGCATTCCGGGGACGGGCGGATCGTGCGGCAGCAGCTCGAGCGCGGGCGCGGTGGCGGCACAGGCCTGGAAGTGGAAGTGATCGGGTGCGGAAGCCCCGCAGCGGGGTCCGTTGTAGATCACGGCCATGCCTTCGCCCAGGTCGCGAGCGAGCTGCACCAGGTCGCCGGTGCGGCCGGCCAGCGCCTGCGGTTCGTGGGCGCGGCTCGGGATGGTCAGGTGCCGCTCCACGATGGGGTGCGGGTTCGGCAGCAGCGCCAGGTCCCGCCAGGCCAGGCCGCACTCGCCGGGCGGGAAGTTCTCGGGGCAGAGGAAGCAGGGGCGGGCCGCGATCGAAGCGGGATCGACGGCCGCGTGCACCGACCGGCTCCGGCCGGGGTTGGTCTGTACCAGCACGCGGTGCCCCCGGTCGCTGATGGCCTTGACCTTCACGGCGTGCAGCGCGTCGTGACCGGCCCGCCACAGCGGCCACGTGTCCTGTGCCTGCGCGAACAGCAGGTCCAGCAGCGGGCGCAGGTCGTGGCCGGACGGCGCGGTGGCGGTCAGCACCTCGTCCCAGGTCATGACCCGTGACCGCGATTCAGGGCTTGCCGGGCGGCCAGCTCGATGCTGCGCACGCGGTCCTTGAAGGTGTGGTAGCGGTTGCTGGTTTCCAGGGGCAGTGCGCTGTCGGTGTTCCCTTCCCAGCGCCGGCACCAGTACAGGGAATCGAAGATCCGTCCCACGCGCCACTCCCGGCACAGCCGTAGCACCACCGCGTAGTCTTCACCGAAGCTCACGTTGGGGAAGCCGATGGTCCGCAGGGTCGGCACGTGGTAGGCGCGCGGGGCGCCCAGGCCCGCGATCCGAAGGGCGTTGTTGCAGCCGTTGTCGTCGGTCCACTCGCGGTGGTCGATGAGTCCGGGCGGGATCGGTTCCAGGTCGAAGTCGACGATGGTGTAGGAGCCGATCACCAGCGCGCTGTGCGCGCGCTCGAACTCGCCCACGTTGCGCGCCAGCACGTGCTCCCCGTCGTACAGGTCGTCGCTGTCCAGCTGCACCGCGATCCGGCCGCACGGTGCGGCCTGGATGGCCTCGTTCCAGCAGCCGCCAATCCCGAGATCGCGGCGCGCGGGGATGATGTGCACCAGCCGCGCATCCGCGCGCGCCATTTCCGCCAGCACGTCCGTGGTGCCATCCTCGGAGTGGTTGTCCACCACGATCACGTTGAACGGGAACTCCGTCCGCTGCGCCAACGCACTGCGCACCGCGCCCGCCACCGTTCGCACCCGGTTCCGCACCGGGATCACTACGCTGGCCGCGACCGGGAAGAATCCGGTCTCGGGGACCAGGGGCGAGGCCGGGGGCGCCAGCAGCGCGCCAATGCGGGTGAGGTGAGCGGTGGCGATTCGCTCCATCTCCACCTGGTAGGCGCGCTGCCGCGGATCCACGTAGTCGAAGTTCTTCTGGCCCGTGGCGCGGGGATCGTGCACCGGCCGGCGGGCCACCGGCTCCGGGAAGCGCAGCACGGGTCCGGCTTCGCTGAGACGCAGGCGGAGCTCGTAGAGCCCGCCGAATGCACCCGCCTCGCTCCGCTCCAGGGTCGGCCGCACCCGCGCGAGCGCGGCGCGGTCGAGTACCAGCAGCGGGCCGAAATCGAAGTCGTCCCGGATGCTGCCGGGCTGGTAGTCCACGAGCGGATGCGGCCCCATGCTGCCATCCGGGCGCTCGTCCACGAAGTCGGCGTACATGAGCGCGGCCCCGGCATCGGCGGCAGCCGCGAGCAGCCGCGGCAGCGCCACCGGGTCCACGATCCCGGCCGGCGAGAGGCACCAGAGGAACCGGCTCGCGGCCGTGCGCAGCAGGACGTCGCAGAGCTCCGCCACGCTCGGTCCCGCCCACAGCGAGGGCACGGACACGCAGGCCAGGGAGTCGTCCGGCAGCGCGGCCCCGCCGACGCGCGCGGCCACGATGCTGGAGATGCCCGGTGTGGCCCGGAGCGCGGCCAGGGCCGCACGCTCGTGGGGCGCACCGGAAACGGTCAGTACGGCGGCAGTGCTCATAGACTGTCCTGGACGGGTGTCGGTTTCCGCCCTCGAGCCCGGTAGCGGGGCGCGTCCTCAAAGTATACGCTGTTCGGCATTGCGAAACCGTGCGTCCGTGCTCCGGAGCGAGGTTGGGCCATGAACCGTCCGTTCTTGCGGCGCGCCGCGGGCGCGCTGCCGCTGGTGCTGGCGGCCTGTGCGGCCAGGCCGGAGATCGTGGATCGTCCCGTACCGTTCGGCGCGCGCCGGCAGGAGCTGACGCGCGCCTACATCGAGCGGCAGTACGGGCTGAAGGTGGAGGACATCACGATCGTGCCGCGCATGATCGTGCTGCACTGGACCGCGTCGGACCGTTTCGACGTCTCCTACAACACGTTCATCCCGGACACCGCCGCGGGCCGGCCGGACCTGATGAAGGCAGGCAACCTGAACGTCGGCATCCAGTTCCTGGTCGGGATGGACGGGAAGACCTACCGGCTGATGCCCGAGACCTGGATGGCGCGGCACGTGATCGGCCTGAACTACGAAGCGATCGGGGTCGAGAACGTGGGCGGCGGTCACGGTGACAATCTCACGGACGCGCAGATCAAGGCCAACATCGAGCTGGTGCGCTATCTGGTGAAGAAGTACCCCACCATCGAGTACCTGATCGGGCACCACGAGTACACGCGGTTCGAGGGCACGCCGCTCTGGCGGGAGCGGGACCCGACCTACCGCACCAGCAAGGTGGATCCCGGCGAGCGGTTCATGAACGCGGTGCGCACGGCGGTCGCGGACCTCAAGCTGAAAGGACCGCCGCAGAAGTAGCGGGCCGCGCGGGCCCGCGGCCGGCGCCCGCGCTGGGGTCACACGCCCAGGCGCCGCTCCAGCGCTTCGAAACGGCTCCGGCTGACCTTCAGCTCGATGCCTCCACGCAGCCGGACGCCATAGTCGCCGCCGCCAGCGCGCAGCAGCGTCTCGATGCGGTCCACCTGCACGATGGTGGAGCGGTGGATGCGGAAGAAGCGCGCGGGATCGAGGCGTTCCTCGAGAGTCTGCAGCCGCTCGCGCACCACGAAGCGCTCGCTGCCCGCGTGCAGCAGCACGTAGGCGCCGCTGGCGGTGATGTAGTCGATGGCCCGCACGGCCACCACGCGCACCTGCCCGCGCGACTCGACCGCGACCCGCTCCAGGTAACCGCCCGGTCGCGGTGCCGGCCCGGGCGCCGGGGCGCCCGGCCCGCCCTGCTCGAGGACGGTGCGCAGCTGCGCGGCGAGCTGGCCGACCTGTTCCAGCTCGATGACCCGGCGGGCGCGGCGGAAGGCCTGCTCGAAGCGCTCATCATCGAACGGCTTCACCAGGTAGTCCACGGCGGCGACGTCGAACGCAGTGAGCGCGTACTGGTCGAACGCGGTGACGAAGATGGTGGGCGGCATCGCGTCCGGGCCGATCTCCCGCACCACGTCCAGCCCGGACTTGCCGGGCATCTGCACGTCCAGGAACACCAGGTCGGGGTCCAGGTCCTCGATCTCGGCGATGGCGCCCTCGCCGTTGGTGGCGTAGCCGACGATCTCGACGGCCGGCTGTTCCGCCAGCAACTCCGCGAGCCGCTGGCGGGCCAGCGGCTCATCATCCACGATCAGCACTCGCAGGGAGGCGGCCATGGTCACGCTTCCGGCGGTGGGGTGAGCGAGGCGCGCAGGTCGGCCGCGGTGTGATACGGGATGTGCACCTCGGCGCGGAAGCCGCGGCCGGGCGCCGGACCCAGGTGCAGGGCCTGGGCGGGGCCGTACAGGGCGGCCAGGCGCTCCCGGGTATTCCGGATGCCGAGGCCTTCGACCAGCGGCCCATTCGAACCGGGCCCACTGTCCTCGACCGCCAGCACCAGATCATCCCCCTCGACTGCCGCGGTGATGGTGATTGCGCCGCGCTCGGCGGCGTCACCCCTGCCGTGCTTGATGGCGTTCTCGCCCAGCGGCTGCAGGATCAGGTTGGGCACCAGGCCCTCCAGGGCGGCGGCCGCGGCGTGGGTCGCCACCTGCAGCTGGCCCTGGAACCTGATCTGCATGATCTCCAGGTACCGGCCCACGAAGTCGAGCTCCTCCCGCAGGGAGACCTCCGGCGCATGCGCGCCCTCCAGCGAGCGGCGCAGCAACTCGCTGAGCAGCGAGATCATGCGGCGCACGCCCCTGGGGTCCTGCGTCACCAGCGCGGACACCGCGTGCAGGGTGTTGAACAGGAAGTGCGGATCGAGCTGCGTGCGCAGGGCGGCCAGGCGGGACTCGGCCAGCTGCGAGCCGAGGCGGGCCGCTTCCGCCTGCAGGCGCACCGCTTCCTCCTGGCGCAGGCGCAGGCGCAGCGAGTACTCACGGGCGAAGCCGGCCGCGAACACACCCATGCAGGTCAACAGGTCATCGAGGAACCAGAGCCGTCGGATGCCTTCCCAGGGACCGAGAATCGGCGGTCGGAAGCGGGGCCCGCGCGGAGGCGGCAGGGCCCCGAACCGGATGTAGGCCAGCGCCACGTCCACCACCAGGGCGATGAGTACGCCGGCGGCGAGCAGCAGGAGGACGCGCCGGAGCTGCGGGTGCCGTCCCAGGCC
>VEPF01000247.1 GCA_012027055.1 Gemmatimonadota bacterium
CTCTTTCACGCTGGCGCGAGCTTCGACGTGGCATCGTTCCCGGAGTTCATGCTGGTCTACGACCTGATCCGGAAGCGGCCGGCCGCGGAGCGGCAGGCGTTCGTGTGGGACAAGATCGTGTACGCCAACCCGGTGAAGCCCAAGGAGACGCTGCGCGCGCGCGACCGGTACAAGCCGCTGGTCACGTTCGACAACCGGGCCGAGATCGGGAAGGTGCGCGCGCACGCGCCGCGCGCGGGGCTGCTACTGCGGCTGCGCGTGCCGAACACCGGCTCGATGGTGGAGCTGTCGTCGAAGTTCGGCGCGGAGCCCGGCGAGGCGGTGGCGTTGATCGAGGAAGCACACGAGCAGGGGCTGGTGGTGGAGGGCCTCAGCTTCCACGTGGGCAGCCAGTGCACGAACGCCGACAATTACGTCCAGGCGCTGAACATGGCCGCCGCGGTGCGGAGCGACGCGCTGGCGCGCGGGTTCGACCTGAGGATCCTGGACATCGGGGGCGGGTTCCCGGTGCCCTACCACGCGCAGGTGCCGCCGTTCGGCGACCTGGCGCGCATCCTCAACTCGGAGATCGACCGGTTGTTCCCGAAGGACATCGAGATCATCGCGGAGCCGGGGCGGTTCATGGTGGCCACGGCGGTGACGTCGATCGCGAAGATCATCGGCAAGGCGGTGCGCGACGGGAAGCCGTGCTACTACGTGGACGACAGCGTCTACCACACCTTCTCGGGGCTGATCTTCGACCATTGCCCGTACCACTTTCGCTCCTTCCGGAAAGGGCGCGCGGAGGTGTGCGCGGTGTTCGGCCAGACCTGCGACGGGCTGGACACCATCTCGCAGTCCGAGCTGCTGCCCGAGCTGGAGCTGGACGACCTGGTCTACGCCGAGAACATCGGCGCCTACAGCAACGCGTCGGCGACGTGGTTCAACGGGTTCCCGCCGGCGAAGGTGGTGCACATCAACGAGTAGGAGCAGCATGGTGCGAGGTCGATGCCGCGCGGCGGGCGTGCGCCGGCAGGTGGCCGTGGCCGCGCTCGCGGCCAGGGCCGCGCTGCCGGCGCACGGGCAGGCGCAGCTGCCGGCGCACGCGCAGGCGCCGCGGATCTACTGGGGCGATTCCGTCCCGGCCGGCTGGCGCGGGGAGTGGCCGGCGGAGCTGCAGACGGTAGCGGAACGGAGCGGCTTCACGCGCACCATCGCGACGCTCGGCCTGCAGGAGTACATCAACACGCTGAAGTGGCGGAGCGAGCACCTGCACGTGCTCAACATGTTCATCAGCCCGCTCCGCAAGGCGGCCCCCGCGATCGTCCTGGCCAGCCCCCGCGTCACCTCGCCGCAGCAGGCGAAGGAGTCCGGCAAGCCAGTGGTGTTCCTGATGGGCAACATCCACCCGTCGGAGCCGGAAGCGGCGGAGGCGCTGCTGCTGGTGGCGCGCGACATCCTGCTGGGCAGGCGAGGACACCTGCTCGACAACCAGATCGTCATCATCGCGCCCATCTTCAACGTGGATGGCACGGACACGTTCGTCACGCAGGACGGCTCGGTGGGGAGCGAGACCCCGCACATCGTGGGCGTGCGGGAGAACGCGGCCGGGCTCGACCTGAACCGCGACGCCGTGAAGCTCCAGACCGTGGAGCTGAACGGGCTCTACCGCCTGCTCAACGCGTGGGACCCCGTGCTGCTCTTCGACGGCCACCTGATGGGCCGGGTGACGCACGGCTACGCCAATACCTACGGCACGACCACGGTGCCGGCGGCCGCGGTCGGCCCACGCGACTACACGCACGACACGCTGTTCCCGGCCGTACGCGAGGCGGTGCGGCGGGATTTCGGGCTCGAGGTGTTCACGCACGCGCTGTTCACGCCCAGCGACTGGCCGCCCACGGCCTGGAGCCACGACCGCGCCGCGTGGACGGTGGACGCCAAGTTCGTGGTCAACGACTACGGCCTCAGGAACCGGCTGGCCATCATCACGGAAACGCCGGGGCACCCCACGTTCGAGCGCCGTGTGTACGCGCAGTATGCCTACATCCTGTCGCTGCTCGAGTACACGAACGCGCACGCGAAGGAAATCCAGGCGGTGGTGAAGACCGCGGATGACGAGACGGTCGCGCGCGTGACGACGCTGGCCGAGTCCGGACAGCTCCGCAATTTCCTGGACGGCGAGTACCGGTCGCGCGGGAAGATCGACGTGCTCGGCTACCGCGCGAACGTGCCCGAGTACCGGCCGGGTACGAGCGTGCGCGGCACGCGGCCGGGCGCCGTGGACGGGCCGCCGGAGAGCGTCCGCGTCGATGACCTGACGCTCCCGGCCGGAACGCGCGACGCGGTCGTGCCGCGCGCCTACCTCATCCCCGCGGAGCTGAGCGAGGTCGTGGAGAAGCTCCGCGCGCACAACATCGCCGTCCGGGTGCTCGACAAGCCAATGCGCGCGGAGGGCGAACGCTTCGTAATCGAGCGCATGCGCAAGGTGCGGAGCAGCGGCTACGACATGACCGTGCTGGACGGCGTGTTCGCGCCGCTGGCCACGGAGGAGTTCCCGGCCGGCACCTACCTGGTGGACATGGCGCAGCCGATGGCGAACGCGGCGTTCTACTACCTGGAGCCGCAGGCCCGCGATGGCTTCGTCGGCTGGGGACTGCTGGACGAGCGGCTGCGCGCGCTCCCGCTCGACCGCGGACCCGCGCGCTATCCGCTCTTCAAGATGCGGCGCGAAGCCCGCTAGCTGTGATTGACAAGGAGGTTGTTCACTGAGGCTCCCAGGAGCCAAGCTGAGGTTGCGAGCAACAACCCAGCTCCCAGGAGACCTCAGTGAACGTCCCCAAATGTGCACGTCTCACGCCCGCCGGTCGAGCCCTGCCGGTCCGGCGAGTGGTGGACGAAGGGCTGAGCGCCCGGGAAGTGGCGCTGGCCATGGGGGTCAGTCCCGGGCCGGCCTACAAGTGGGTCTCACGCTTCAAGTACGAGGGTGAAGCGGGGCGGCAGGATCGCAGCTCGAAGCCGCTGCATTCACCTCGGCGCCTGGGTCGTTGCCGGCGGCGCCAGATCGAGAAGCTGCGCCGGAAACGCTACACCTCACCGCGGATCGCCCGCGAGCTGAAGCTGCCCATCTCGACGGTGGTGGTCACGCTACGCCGGCTGGGGCTGGAGCGATTGAGCCGGCTGGAGCCGCCGCGGATCGTGATCCGTCATGAGCGCAGCCGGCCCGGCGAGCTGCTGCACATGGACACCAAGAAGCTCGGCCGGATCGCCCGCATCGGGCACCGGATCCACGGGGATCAGACCACCCGGGTGCGCGGCATAGGCTGGGAGTACCTCCACGTGTGTGTGGATGACGCAACCCGGATCGCTTACACGGAAGTGCTGACGGACGAGAAGGGGGAGAGTTGCGCCGGGTTCCTCCTGCGGGCCGTCGCCTGGTACCGCCGCCTCGGCATCGAGCCCGAGCGCGTCATGACCGACAACGGCTCCGGTTACGTCTCCCAGGCGTTCCGGGGCGCGCTCATCCGCCTCCGGGCCCGCCACCTGAGGACTCGGCCCCATACGCCGCGCACCAACGGAGGGTGCGGTCGCGGCGAGGCCATGGCAGCCTAGGCCGGCACAGGTCCCCGATGTGCCAGCGGGCCACGCTGCGCGCGCGTGGCGGCCGCGGTCCGTCTGCCGCGGCGTGGCGGCGGGCGACATCAACTGACCCCGACACGCGCTCCTTTGGCGGCGCGGCATAGTTTCCCGGCGTCTGCGCCGTCGACCTTACCCCGGCCCTCGCGCGCAGGACGGCCGGGGCAACATTCACGGCGCATATCACGGGTGAACTGACCCCACGCTCTGCCGGGCGATCGTTGGGGCAAACGCGACGTCGCGAGCGGCGCGGCGCGAGCGGGGTCGAGCGCGCTTGACTCGCGGGTGGGCTGCGGCGCGAGCGTGGACGGGCGCGCGGGAGCTGACCATCGCAGGGAAACGGCCTAGCGAGGCGTCGGCGCGCAGGAGCTGACCACCGGCTGAAGAATCCGCAGTGCCAAGCCGCGGCGGCGAGGCGCCGAAGCCACCCCGCCGCCGCGGCGATCGAATGAAGCCGGCTACAGGATCATGCCGAACGTGACCGGCACGGTCCTGATGCTGCGCGCGTCGATGGCGCCCTGGTCGGTCCAGATGTTCTGCACGCGGCCTTCCGCGAACGCCTCGAGCGGGCCGAGGCGGAGACGCAGTCCCGCGCCGCCGTCGATGCCGAACTTCGTCTGGTCGAGCGGCGTGGCGATGCTGCCCGCGGCCAGCTCATCGCGCAGGCTGAAGATGCCGAGCCCGGCCGTGACGTACGGGGTCACCGGCCCGCCGCGCAGCAGCGCCAGGTTGACGCCGCCGACGCCGCTGAGGAGCCGGCGGGCGCCGGTGGCACCGGCGGCGAGCGCTTCCTTCAGTCCGAGCTTCTGGTAGCCCAGGCAGAAGCGGAGCGGGATACCGCCGAGGTTGACGAGCACGAAGGCCTGGCCGTTGATGCCGCTCTTCAGGGCCGAGCCCGCGTCGCTCACCGGCACGGCGACACCGCCGCCGAAGCCGATGCGCACCAGCCGTTGCGCGGGCATTTGCGAGCTGACCGGCGCGGCCGCGGCCAGCAGGCCGGCGGCGACGAGTCCCGCGCAGAGCGCGTGTGTCCTGGTGGCGATCATGGCTCACACTCCGGCGTTCAGGGCGGGGACCAGCCGGGCGCAGCGCGGCTGCAGCGCGGCGACCTCGGCTTCGCTGTAGACCCAGTAGATCGCGGCCTGCGCGGTGGCAACGCGCGCCTCGCCGGCGACCCTGGTCAGCGCATCCATGGCCGCGCACAGCGGCAGGATCCGCTCCTTGACGACCGAGAACTGCAGCGGCGTGAGGCCGGCACCCTGCGGCGCCGCGTTGTTCAGCTCGTCGGCGTGCTCGCGCCGGACCTCCTGCGCCTTGTTGGGATCGAGGCCGCACTTCGGCTTGCTCAGCTGCTCGAACTTTTCGGACAACTCCATGGATGCCTTGCGCAGCTGCTCCTGCGAGATGTCGCCGTTCGTGGCAACGCTGTAACCCTGGAAGATCTTCTGCCCTTCCGGGCTGGCGATCGCCGTCCGGTAGCACTTGTCGTACTGCTCGCGCGGGAGCTGGCGCCCTATCATGGCATCGATCTCCCGTTGCAGGGCCTGCTCCGCGGCCAGGCCCTTGTCGAGCCGGTCCAGCAGCTCGGGCGTCAGCTCCAGCACGTAGTCGCTGAACGCCGGCCCGGGCCGCGCGGGCGCGGGCGAGCCGGGCTTCTTGGCCACGCGGCTGCCGCCGCTCGCGACCGTGGCCGTGCTCGCGCCGCTCGCGGGCGGCACGGCCGCGGTCGTGTCCGCGACCGGGTTCGCGCTCTCGAGCACCTGCTCGGCCACCGCTTCCGCCAGCTTGGCCTTCAACTTCTTCTTGAGTCCGCCGAACTGCGCCGCCGCGGGCGAAGGCGCCGCGCCTGCTACCAGCATGGCCGCCAGCGCGGCCCCGGTTACCACTCTCATGATCCTCATGGTCAGCTCCTCGGTCACGGCGCGGGCGGCGGGCTCTCCGCCGCCCCGCCGACCATGTTCACTGTTCGCAGAACACTTCCATCAGGTCCGCCTGGAACTGCTTGCTCGCGTTCGGATCCAGGCGCGTCCAGAACGTGCTGGTGCCCGTGAGCGACGTGGTGCGGAGCTGCAGGCGCACCGCCCGCCCGGTCGGATTGGTCGCAATGCGCAGGTGGCTGCCGTAGAAGTTCGTCCCGTCATTGCGCTGCTTCTCGTACTTCCAGTCGGTGACGAACACGCGGTTCTGCCCGGGCGCAAGCGTGATGCTCTCGGTGCCCAGCTGCCCGTCAGGGCGGCCGAACGCGGCCCACATGTTGTCCGCGCGCTGGTAGTCGAGCCGACAGGACGCGGGCGCGGGCGTGGCGGTCGCGGGCGGTGTGCTCGTGACCGGCGGCGTGCTCGTTACGGGCGGCACGCCGATGGTCGGCGGCGTGCTCGCGATCGGCGTGGCCGTGTGCACGGTCGTGCCGGTGGCTGCCGCGCCGGTGGTGAACGACGCGGCGAGGCCGAAGTTGCCCATCAGCGCCGTCACGTCGCTCTTGATGAGGTTCGTGATCCCGGTGAACGGGCTGCTGGTAGTCGGGCTCATCGCCGGCGCCGCACTCAGCGAGCCGAGCAGGTTCCTGATCTGCTCGAATGCCGAGCGCGCCATGTCCAGCACCGGGTCGTTCGCGGCCGGCTGCGTGGCAGTCGTGCCCGCGGCGGTGGCGGCGTGGGTGATCGTGCCGCCCGCGGCCACCTGGGCGCCGACGGCATCGAACAGCTGCGAGAGCGCGCTCATGCAGCCTTGCACCCAGTTCAGCGCCTGGTCCTGGGGCGCAAGCGACGTCGTACCCGAAGTGACCGGCGTGGCCGCGTGTACCGTCACCCCTCCGTTCACGATGCTGCCCATCAGCGTCGTGAGGTTCTCCTGGATCCGCCCCACCATCATCCTGATGTCATCGAGCGGCGTGGTTGCGGCCGGCGGCGCGCTCACGGGTATGCTCGTGGCCGGATGTGAGCCGACCGGCGTGCCGGGCGGCGTGTAGGACGTGCTGCCGCCGGGCGGCGTATAGCCCGTGCTACCGCCGGGCGGCGTATAGGTCGTGCTGCCGCCAGGGGGAGTGTAGCCCGTGGGCTGGCCGGTGCTCACCGGGACGCACCCGGCGGTCGGCGCGCCGGTGCCGATGGTGCCGCCGGTGGCGGTTCCGCCCGCCGCGCCCACGTTCGTGGCGTCACCCTCGGTCCCGGCGACGGGCGTACCGCTCGACATGGGCTTGTTCCAGCCCGCCTGGACGGAGGTCTTCGGCAGGGCCGTGACCGGCACGGTCCCCGGCGGACAGCTCGCGGCCGGAGTGCCGGTGCCGGTGGGCGGTGTGTACGTGCCGCCGGTGGGCGGGGCGGTGGTGCCGCCGGCCGCGCCCGCGTTCGTGTTGTCGGCAGCGGTGCCGCCCACGGGCGTGCCGCTGGTCATGGGCTTGTCCCACGTGCCGGCAGTCGCGACGGGCGCCGCGGCGAGCTGCGCCGCTCCCACGGTGACGGTCTCGGAGACGGTCCGCTCCGAGGCGCCGAGCGGGAAGATCGCCTCGACGAAGTAGCTGTGCTCGAGGCCGGGGACGGCGGCGGTATCGACGAACACCGGCTCGGGCGGGCACAGGTCGCAGGCCATCTGCCACCCGCTACCTCCGGCGGCGCGGGCGACGCGGTAGGCGGTGGCGCCGGGGACCGCGTCCCAGGACACGGTCACCTCTTCTGCACCGGTCTCCGCGGCGGAGACGGCCATGGGTGCGGAAGGTTGGGTGAGCGGTGCGCGCGTGACCGGGGCGAACGTGCCCCGGAACAGCACGCGGCGCCCGGCCACCGCCTCGAGGTAGGCGCCGGCAGCGAGCTTCTTCACGCCGACGACCGTGGCCCGCCGGCTGCTGCCGCTCCCGACGGTCCACGGCCGCGTCGCAGCCGTGGGCGGGCCGGGTGCAGCGGGGTCCGGCAGGTAGACGCGGTACTCGGTGGCGCCGGGCACCTCGTCCCAGGCGAGGACGACCTCGTCGGGTCCCGTCTGCGCCGCGAACATGCGATGCTTGCGGACGCGCGACTTCGTCAGCGTCTGCGCGTCCAGCACCGTCGCCGTCCCGACCGCCAGCACCGCCGCGACCAGCGCGGCCGTGCGCATATGCTGCAGTATCCCCTTCATGGTCGTGTTCCTCTCGTTGATGGACGCGGAGCGCATCACCCGCCCTCCGCGTAGATCCCGCCGAAGCGGGCACACTCGATGGTGGCCTGGACCGGCACGCCGTCCTGCGCCTTGCCGGCGATCTCGAAGCGACCGCCCGTGGCCGTCGGCCGGTAGGTGGCGCGGCCGGAGCCGGCCAGCGCACCGCCCTTCACCGTGCTGATGCGGTGCGCGGCGGCCTTGCGCGAGACGTCGAAGCTGAACTGCACGCCGTCCGCGGCCTTCGCGAAGCGCCAGTACGTCAGGTGCAGCTGCTCGGCGTTGCCGCCCGCGTACTCGGCCACCCACAGCGCGGCGGCGGCGCCGTAGAGGGAAGCGTTCGGCTCGTGCGCGCAGCGGCCGGTGCCGCGCAACGTGTCCGTCCGGCCGCCTACGGTCAGCGTCACACGCATGGGGACCTGGTCCTGCGGAAGCCCGGGCGGCGGCACCACCACGGTGCTCGCGAGGCCCAGCAGGAGGGTGAGCAGACTGGCTATGGCTGCGTATCCGAACATTTGATTCTCCGTTTGCATTGCGGGCGACCGTGCTACGAGTCCCTTGACTCGCAACCAATTTCCGCCGCATCGTCAAATCCACTTCAACAAAGTCAACACAGTGCCGCCGCACGACTTCCGCCTCATCACCCTGGGCAGGCTGAGCCTGGATAACGGTCCGGTGACGGCTGCCGCCGACGCCCTCCGCAAGCAGCGCCGGAAGCTGGCCGTGCTCGCCCACCTGGCCATGGAGCGCTCGCCGGTTCCGCGCGACACGCTCACCGACATGTTCTGGGGCGAGCAGGAGGAGACGCGCGCCCGGCACTCGCTCTCCGAGGCGCTCTCGCACCTGCGGCGGGTGCTCGGCCCGAACGCCATCACGGCGCGCGGAACCGACGTACAGCTCTCGCCGAGCGCCCCGCTGACCGTGGATGCGCTGGAGCTGCGGGCCGCCGCGGCCGCGGAGCAGTGGGACCAGGCGATCCGCCTCCACACGGGTGCGTTCCTCGACGGTGTGCACCCCGGGGGCGGGGCGAGGCTGGAGAGCTGGATCGAGCGTGAGCGGCAGGCGCTCGAGCAGTCGTTCCTGCACGCCTGCGAGCGCGCGTACGCGGCCCACCGGTCGGCGGGCAGGTGGGATTACGCCCTCGCGGTCGCGCGGCGCTGGCTGGAGGCAGACCCGCTCTCCGAGGCCGCGGCGCTGGCCGTGCTGGCGGCCCTGGAGGCGCCCGACACGGACGAGGCCGGCGCGCGGGCGCTGCAGGCGTACGAAGCGCTGCGCCAGCGGCTCGCGAAGGAATTCGGGACCTCGCCGGGCGCGCGCGGGCAGGCGCGAGCGGCCGTGCTGGCCGAGCGGCTCTCGGC
>VEPF01000361.1 GCA_012027055.1 Gemmatimonadota bacterium
CGTGACAGCCGCCTACTTGATCGCGTTCATCGGGGCGAAGATCGGCAGATACATCGAGATCAGCATCCCGCCTACCACCACGCCGAGCAATACGATCATCAGCGGCTCCATCGCGGAGAGCAGGGCGGCCACGGCCGCGTCCACCTCGTCATCGTAGAAATCGGCGATCTTGGTGAGCCTCTCGTCCAGCCCGCCCGTCTGCTCGCCGACGTTGATCATGGAGACCACCATGGGCGGGAACACGCCCGACTTCCGCAGCGGATCGCTGATGGTCTCGCCCCCCGCGATACTGGCCCGGCTGGCCATCACCGCGTCGTGGAGCACCCGGTTGCCAGCGGTCTTCGCGGTGATCTCCAACCCGTCCAAAATGGAGACGCCGGAGGCCACCAGCGTGCCCAGCGTGCGGGTGAAGCGGGCAATCGCCGTCTTGCGCTGCAGCGGCCCGATGATGGGGCTCTCCAGCAACAGACGGTCCAGCACCAGCTCGCCGTTGCTGGTCCGGTAGTACTGCCGGACCGCGATCACGAACATGATGATGGCGAGCAGGAACACCCACCAGCGCCGCTGCAGCAGCTCCGACAGGAAGATGACGAACTGGGTGGGCGCCGGCAGCGCCACGTTCACGCTCGCGAACAGGTTCTGGAAGGTCGGGATCACGAACATCAGCAGGATGACGATCGCCCCGATCATCACCGTGAAGATCACGGCCGGATAAACCATTGCCCCCTTGATCTTGCGCCTCAAGGACTCGGCCTTCTCCAGGAACACCGCCAGGCGCAGCAGGATCGTGTCCAGGATGCCGCCCGCCTCGCCGGCCGCCACCATGTTCGTGTAGAGCGCCGGGAACACGTCCTCGTGCTGGCGCAGCGCGTCCGCCAGCGTCTGGCCGGACGCCACCTCGTAGAGCACGTCCTCGATCACCCGGCGCAACTTCTGGTTCTCGCTCTGCTTGGCCAGGATGTCGAGGCTCTGCACCAGCGGCAGCCCGGAGTTGATCATGGTCGCGAACTGGCGCGTGAAGATCACGATCTCCCGCGTGCCCACGCCCGTTCCCAGCCGGGGCAACTGCAGCCCGCGTTTCTGCTCGATCTTGACCGGGATCATGCGCTGCCTGCGCAGATGCGCGGTCACCTCGTCCCGCGTCTTGGCCTGCAGCTCGCCGGAATGCAGGTCGCCGGTGGCGGTTCGGGCCGAGTAGGTGAAAGTCGCCATTCGCTGTCCCTCTGGGCTTCGGGTTCCGACGCGTTACTGGTTCGGGAGCGGCTGCCCGCTCATGCGCAGCAGCTCGTTGGGGTCCGAGGAGTGCTGCAAGGCCTCCTCCAGCGTGACCTCGCCTTGCACGTACAGCTGGTACAGGGCGTCGTTCATGGTCTGCATCCCGAACTTCTTGCCGGCCTGCATGATGGAATAGATCTGGTGCACCTTGTCGTCGCGGATGCAGGCGCGCACCGCCGGCGTGGTCACCATCACCTCGCAGGCCACGGCCCGCCCCGTGCCGCGCGCCCGCGGCAGCAGCGTCTGGGTGACCACGCCCTCCAGCACGAACGCCAGCTGCGCCCGGACCTGCGCCTGCTGGTTGGAGGGGAACACGTCGATGATGCGGTTGATGGTCTCCGCGCACGAGTTGGTGTGCAGCGTGGCGAATGCCAGGTGCCCGGTCTCCGCGATGGTGAGCGCCGCCTGCATGGTCTCGAGGTCGCGCATCTCCCCGATCAGCACCACGTCCGGGTCCTGCCGCAGCGCGTACTTGAGCGCGGCCGCGAAGCTCTTCGTGTCCGCGCCGATCTCCCGCTGGTTGACGATGCAGCCCTGGTGCCGGTGCACGAACTCGATCGGGTCCTCGACCGTGAGGATGTGCCCGCGCTGCTCGCGGTTCACCTTGTCGAGCATGGATGCCAGGGTGGTGGACTTGCCCGAGCCGGTCGGGCCGGTCACCAGCACCAGCCCGCGCGGCTTCTCCGCGAACCGGGCGATCACCGGCGGCAGCCCCAGTTCCTCGAAGCCCTTGATCAGGAACGGGATCTGGCGGATGGCCATGCTCACGCAGCCGCGCTGCTTGAAGACGTTGCCGCGGAAGCGCGAGAGGTTGTGGATCCCGAACGAGAAGTCCAGCTCGTCCTCCATCTCGAAGCGCTTCTTCTGGGCCTCGGTCAGGATCGAGTAGGCGATCGCGAGCGTGTCCTTCGGCGTCAGCACGTCCTCCACGCTGGCGTTGATGATCGCGCCGTCGATCCGGATCTTGGGCCGGTCGCCGGCCGTGATGTGCAGGTCGCTCGCGCCCCGCTTGATCATCTCGTCCAGCAGCGCCCGCAGATTGACCGTGCGCTCGTGGACCTGGCCCATGCCGACGGGTACCTGCGTGCTGCTCATGATGCCGCGGTCTCCTTGACGACTTCCTCTAGAGTGGTCACCCCTTGTGCCACTTTCTTCAGCCCATCCATGCGCAGCGTGAGCATGCCCTCCGCCAGCCCCTGCTGGCGCAGTTCGTCCGCGCTCGCACCCTGCATGATCATGCGCCGCAACTCCGAGCTCATGGCCATCACTTCGTACAGCCCGGCCCGGCCCTTGTAGCCCGTGCCGCCGCAGCGATCGCACCCCTTGCCGCGGTAGAAGACGATGTCGCGGTCCTCGCCTTTGATGCGCGCCGCGTTCAGGTATTCGTCCGGGTATGTCACCGGCTCCCGGCAATTGGTGCAGCTCCGGCGCAGCAGCCGCTGCGCCGCCACCAGGTTCAGCGCCGCCGCCACGTTGAAGGGCTCGAGCCCCATGTCGATCAGGCGGGTAATGGTCGACGGCGCGTCGTTGGTGTGCACTGTGGACAGCACCAGGTGGCCCGTGAGCGCCGCCTTGATGGCGATCCCGCCCGTCTCGATGTCGCGGATCTCGCCTACCATGATGATGTTCGGGTCCTGCCGCAGGAACGCGCGCAGCGCGGCCGAGAACGTCATCCCGATCTCGGTCCGGACCAGCACCTGGTTGATGCCGTGGATGTTGTACTCGACCGGGTCCTCGGCCGTCATGATGTTGACTTCCACGGTGTTCAGCTTCGAGAGCGCCGAGTACAGCGTGGTGGTCTTGCCCGAGCCCGTCGGCCCGGTCACCAGCACCATGCCGTAGGGGTTCATGATCGCCCGCATGAAGTCCTGCTTCGCCTGCGGTTCGAACCCGAACGTCTCCAGGTCCAGCGTCAGGTTGGACTTGTCCAGAATACGGAGCACGATCTTCTCGCCGAAGATCACCGGCAGCGTCGATACGCGGAAATCCACCACCTTGTTCTTGGTGCGCAGCTTGATGCGGCCGTCCTGCGGCAGCCGCCGCTCCGCGATGTTCAGCTGCGAGAGGATCTTCACGCGCGACGTGAGCGCCGCCTTCATCTTGAGCGGCGGTTTCATCACGTCCTGCAGCACGCCATCGATCCGGTAGCGGATCCGCAGCTCCTTCTCGAACGGCTCGATGTGGATGTCCGAAGCCCCCCTCTCGACCGCATCTACCAGCAGCCCGTTGATCAGCCGCACCACCGGCGCATCGTCGATCTGCGCCTGCAGCGCCGCGACACTGACCTCCTCCTCCCGCTCCTCGAGCACCTCGAACTCGCTGCCCTCGATCTGCTCCAGCAGCGTGTTGAGGGTGTCATCCTCCTTGACGTGGTAGTACTTCTCCAGGTGCTTGCGCAGCGTGTACTCGCCCACGATCACCGGCTCGATGTCGTGGCGCGTCAGGAACTTGAGCGTGTCGATCGCGCCCGCGTCGGTGGGATTGGCCATGGCCACCGTGAGCACCCGGCCGACTCGCCGGAGCGGCAGCACCAGGTACTTCATGGCCTGCTCGACCGGCACCAGCTTGATGATCCGCGGGTCCACGTTGACCCGGTCCAGGTCGACGGCCGGTACGCGGTATTGCCTCGCCAGGGTACGCGTGAGCTCGGTCTCCTGCATGTAGCCGAGCTTCACCAGCGAATAGCCAATGCGGTTGCCGTTGTGCTTGGCGTCGCCCAGAGCCGCGGCGACCTGCTCCGGGGTGAGCAGCCCCTCCCGGACCAGGAGTTCGCCAATGCGGTCGGCAACTGCAGCCGGCGCAGTCGTAGACATATGGTTCTTTTGACTCGTGCGGCCAGATGGGTAATTCCGGGGAGAGTTGCCAATCTACCCCCCGAACCCCCGCCGAATCAAGAAGGGCTCAGCGCGGTAACATCAGCAGCGGCTTGAGCCTCGCCAGCAGGGCCGGCCCCACGCCCCGCACCGAGTCGAGCTGCGCCAGGCTCCGGAAACCTCCCGCCGAGTCCCGGCGGGCCACGATCCGCGCTGGCCGCGCGGGCCCCACTCCGGGCAGCCGCTCGAGCTCGGCCGCGGTCGCGCGGTTCAGGTCCAGCGGCTGATCCCCGCCCCCGGCCCTCGGTCTCTCACCTGCCTTCCCGGGACCGAACGGCGGACTTACGGTCAGTACCCGCGGCATCCGCGGCGACGGCGAGCGCCCGGTCGCCGTCCGGCGGCCGGCGGACGCGCGCGCCACGGCCGTCTCCGAGCGCACGGTCAGCGCGGCCACGTCCACCTCGGCAGCCGCTGGCAGCACCGCCTTCGGCCGATCCACCCACCGCCCCAGCGCCGAGAGCCCGATCAGCGCCGCGATGAAGGCGAGCGCGCGAGCTTCGTCATCGGAAATCGTCATGGGCGGAATAGAGCCGGCGGGCCGTCGGCATCCCATGGCCGGATCGGCCGATCGCCTGCCTCGATGGCACGAAACGCGGCGACGCGCCCCGGCATCCGGCCCGGAACGCGCCTGCGGACGGGCGGCAGCGGCGGCATCAGCCGCCCCCGTAGGCCCGCTCCCGCAGCAGCCGTCCGACCGCGCCCCGGCCGGCCGGGGAGGTGATCGCCACCACGTCCTGGCCGGTGTGCCAGTACCGATTGGCCGGGCCGTAGTCGAAGTCGATGATGTCGATGGTGCGGATGCCCGCATTGTTGAGCGGGATGTGGTCGTCGGTGATGTAGCCCTGGGCGGTGTTCGGGAAGAAGTTGCCCAGGCCGATTTCCTGGGCCAGGCTCCAGACCCGCTGCACCACTTCCGGTGCCAGGTCGCGGGAGTTGCCCTCGATGGGGAATACCGGGCTCTGGTCGGCGACCATGTCGATGAGGATCGCGTACATCGGCCGATAGCCGGTCATCCGGGCCGCGAAGTGGGAAGCTCCCAGGTACATCTCGCCGGACGCGTAGTCCTCGCCGTCCGTGAAGCGCAGGTCCACGCCGATGGGGGGCGCCGTCTTCGAGAAGACCTCGGCCAGCTGGAGCAGCACCGCCACGCCACTGGCGCCGTCATTGGCGCCGTCGATCGGCCGGTCGCGGAGCGCCGGATCGCTCTCCTGGTCGGCGGTCGGCCGGGTGTCCCAGTGCGCCAGCAGGAGCAGCCGTCGCTCGATGTTGGGGTTGAAGCGCGCGACCACGTTGCTCATCGGCACCGGCCGGCCACTGTCGCTGTGCGTGAACGGCTGCGCGAAAACGGTGTCCGCCCGCTCCCGCAGATACTGCAGCATCCACGCGAGCTGCTGCCGGTGGGGCGCGGTCCCGGGGACGCGCGGCCCGAGTTGCACCTGGCGCACCAGCAGGGCGTGCGCGGCGGCGGCGTCGAAGGTCGGCACCTGGACGGAGGCGACGTTGGCGCCGGCCGTGTCCGCGGGCGGGGCCTGGTCCGTCTGGCCGGTCTGCTGTCCGTCACCGGCGCATGCCAGCAGCAGCGCCGCCGCGACCAGGATCGTCATGGAAGGCCTCACCGGATCTCTCCGAAGCTGGCGGGCAGCTGTCCCGCGGAGAAGTTGAACTCGCCGAACAACATGAGCTGGAACTGGTCGGTCCCGTTCCGGGTCCCGACGTACGAGTCGCGGCCAGTATAGTCCACCTGCGCTCCGACCCGCAGGTCGGTGACGCGCGTGTCCACGCGCAGCGAAGCGCTGCGGGTGTACTGGTCGAGGTAGGGCACGCAGGTTTCACTGAGGCTGCTCAGGGCCCGGCAGCGGTTCTGCCCGTTCTGGGCCAGCGTGAGGCTGACACTGATCGGGTCCTTGAGCTTCGCGGACATGCCGGCGGGCGGCTGCAGCATCCCCGTGAGCGACAGGTTGTGCGTGTTCGCCGCATCCTGCGCCTTGCCGGTCGGATCGAAGCTGTCGCCGAAGCTGAGCCGCCCCGTGTAGGTGAGCGTCAGCGGGGTCTTCCCGGTGACGATGCTCGCAGTCAGGTTGAGCGGCACGTCCAGGCCGGTACTCCCGCGCAGCTGGCCGGCGGTCCCGATCAGACTTGTGCGCCGCACCCGCTCCACCCCGGCCCCGAACGTCAGGCTGGGCACCCAGGCGCCGACGCCCGGCAGGACCAGTGAGCGGACGCTCAGGCGCACGCCCGGCCAGGCCCGCGCGTCGGCCTGCCTCAGGCCGGCGCGCGCATCCACGTTCGTGGTGCTGCTGGTGCGGTACGTGAACCCGAAGGAGAGGCTCTTTCCGAGTGCTACTCCGGTCCCGGCCCGGAACTCCTGCCGCTCCTGCGCCCGCGCCGCGGTGTCTCCCGCCGCGTAGCGTAAGCTGTGCAGATCGCCCCAAGCGAGCTGGTAGGCCAGGCCGGGCAGGCGCGCTTCGCGCTCGTAGCTCGAGCCGAGCGTGCGGCTCCAGTTCAGGTCCAGCGGCTCCAGCCCGCCCAGCAGGCGCCGGACCCGCCCCGCGAAGCCGGGGACGCTGTCCGGCGGGCCCAGCCAGTCCCGGAACAGCTCCGCCGGCCGGACCGAGACGCGCCGCGTCGTGCGCCGCTCGTTGTCGAACCGGCGCTGCAGCGCCACGACCGTGTCGCCCGCGGCGGTAGTGGAATACTGCAGGTAGGAGGAGCTGCGCCCCGTGCTGAACCTGCCCTCCGACGAGTACTCCACGCGCAGCCAGGCCGCGATGGTCGGCCGGTAGGACCAGATCGAACTCAGCGTCCGGCTCGTCTCCCAGCCCACGTCCAGCCCGGCGAACCGCCCGCGCGCCCGCTCCAGGGCCGCGCGCACCACGACGTCCTCGCTCGCCTCGACCGGGTCGAGCAGGTCGCGGTCGCTGCTCAGGGACAGCGTGGCATCGAGCGCTGCGAACGGCTGGAATGAGAGCGTCGCATCGTTGCGGAGCGTGCGCCGCGGTGACTCGAAGGGCGCGACCGCGCTGTCACCCGGCAGATCGAGAATGCCCTCGTAGCGCCAGGCGCGGTCCTGCTGGTTGGCGAAGCCGCTGCCGAAAGTGAGCAGATCGGGCGTCCAGCGCAGCCGGGACTCGAGCGCGCGCCGGAACGCCACCGCGCGCTCGAGCCGCGCCGGTGCCACGCGGCGCCACAGCCCCACCAGGACGCCGGGCCCCGCGTCGATGGTCCGGGCTCCCAGGTCGCGGCGCCAGTTCAGCTCGGCATCCAGGCCGCCGGTCTCGTTGCGGGCCGTGATGGCGCTGGTGCTCGCCGCGCTGTAGCCCGCCCGCAGCGTCGTGCCGTCCACCAGCAGCCCCAGCAGCGGGTTCGTGGAAGGCGTCAGCTTCTGCAGCCTGATCCCCACGCGGGTCACATCGGAGCCGGTCCGGCGCAGGCCCTCGAGCCGGCCTGCCACCACGTCGCTCTGGGCCAGGAAGGTGGGGTCCTGCGAGGACGACGTGTGCGTCACGCTGAGCGGCAGGTCCATGCCCCAGCTGGCCGGCAGCAGCTTGTCCAGGTGCACGTCCGCGGTCACCGTGAAATCCCCGCTGCCCAGGTACCGCGGTTCCTCGTTCAGCTGCCGGACCACGTCGCTCTGGCGGGCGTAGCCCACCGCGCCCGTGAGGAAGTCGCCGGCATTGAAGTCCAGGTTGAGCGCGGCCGCCGTGCCCGCCCCCCGCTCGGGCGCACCCACGCGCAGGTCATCGATCCACACCTCGCCGGTGGTCGAGCCCAGCCCGCCGTTGTAGACGGCCAGCGCCAGCTCGCGGCTCGCCGCCAGGTTGGGCGCGCGCGCCCGGCTCTCGAACACCATCGCGTACGTGCTGTCGGCGCTCCACACCGTGTCCTGACCGGTGGTGCGCTCGCCCTGTGCCACCAGCCGGCGCTCCGCTTCCGCGCGCAGCTCCAGCCACGGCCCGAAGTCGATCACCAGCTCGGGCAGCCAGTCGGCGCCGGCCGCGTCGATCGGACGCGTGCCGGTGGCCGCCTTCAGCCGCGTCTGGTACAGGTAGTAGTTGCCCGGGTCGGTCCCCAGCTTGAGCAGCAACCGCTCCCCGCTCGCCTGCCCCCACGTGCCCTGGCGCGCCACCGCCCAGAGCCGGAGCTCGCGGTAGGTGAGGAAGTTCCGCGGCTGCTGCGCGTAGTGGTAGAACGCCTCGGCCCGCTCGCCCGGCTCCAGGTCCGTGTAGCCGATGCGGAGCGACTTCTCGTTGTACTCGACCCCGGTCGCGCCGATGCTGCTCTGCGGGTCCTGGGTCTGCTCGCCCACGAAGGGCGGGCGCCGGTACTTGCTGCCATCCGTGAGCTGGCTGACCGGCCCCACCCGCACGTCCGTGCCGGCCGAACCCAGGCCCTCCTCGCCATCCAGCAGCCCTCGCACCACACCCGTCACATCGCGCTTGCTCCAGCGCGACCCGACGATGCGCATGCGGGCCAGCGAGAATGTCCGCACGCCCGACGGCCCGAGCGCCCCGGCCACCGTCAGGCGCAGGTGCCGCACGAAGCGCCAGGTGGCATCGCTCGCGCCGTTCACCGCCACCCCGCCCCCGCCCCGCAACGGCACGCGGTACAGGCGGTAGTCGGTACCGGGCTGCGTCTGGTCCCGCACCAGGTACTCGTTGGGCTTGTCGAGCTCCACGACGTAGCGGAAGTAGGGTCCGTCATCCTGGTTCAGGACGCCGTCCCCGTTCAGGTCCTCCGTGTCCCGCAGGCCGTTCCCGCGCGTGCAGTTGGCCCGCGGATCGCCGAACGGGTAGGGCAGCGTGGGATCCACCTCGCAGGGCTGGTTCCAGAGCCCGCGCTTGGCCATCTCCGTTCCCCACACCTCCCGCTGCGCCAGCCTGGCTTCTTCGTCCAGGATCCCGATGCCCCACTGCTCGTTGTCCGGGTAGCGGCC
>VEPF01000011.1 GCA_012027055.1 Gemmatimonadota bacterium
CGTGGAGCTCGCGCACGGCTTCCCCGCCGAGACCCTCGCCGGCATCGGCGCCATGGGCTACCAGCCCACCACCGCCGCCGGCTACGCCCGCGTCTACCTGATCGCGCGCTACCGGGACCGCTGGATCGCCGTCGCCGACCCGCGCCACGACGGAGGCGCCGCCGGCTACTGACGCGCCCGGCTCGCGGGAGACGTGCTCATTTCCGTTTTGCTGTGGGAGATCGGGGCGAGGCCATGGCAGGAACGGCCGACGCCTGAGCTGCAGAGATGATTCTAGGGCGCGACCACGACCGTGGCCGCGCCCACTGTCAGTTCATGCAGGCGCCGCCACCGCAACAGGGACCGTGACCGCCTTCGCAAGCCGGCGCCGCGGCCGCCGCCCTCGCGCTCGCGCCGCCCACCCCCCCCGTCACCGACATCACCAGCATGGTCTCGCCGCTCGTGCACGCCGGACACGCCGGCGCGCTCAGCCGGTCGGCGGTCTTCCGCATCCGCTCGAAGCGCGCGCCGCACTCGCGGCATGCGTACTCGTACAGGGGCATGTACTCCCGTCCTCCGTCCTGCCCGGCAGGCCGGGCGTCGTTTCCAGAACTGCATGACGATACAGCTATGAAGACCCCGACGCAACCGCCACGCCCACGTTATGTTGCTCCCATGGTACCGGTGGTGCGGACGGATGTGTGCGTGGTCGGATCGGGGCCCGGCGGGGCCGCGGTGGCGCGTGCGCTGGCGCGCGCCGGCCGCCGGGTGCTGCTGCTGGAGCGGGGTCGGGACTGGCGGGCCAATCGCCTCTACGGCACCTACCCGGGCGCGCTGCGTTATGCCGATCGGCACGCGCTGCTGTTCACGCGCGAAGGCCTGAACATCGTACGTCCCCTGATGCTCGGCGGCGCCACCTCGATGTTCGCCGGCTGCGCCGCTCCGCCGCTGCCATGGTGGCGCGAGCGTTACGGCATCGACATCGACGCCGACGCCGCGGCCTTCGCGGCGGAGCTCGGCGTCGCGCCGCTCCCGCCGGAGCTGCGCGGCGAGGCTTCCACGCGCGTGGCCGCGGCGGCGGGCGAGCTGGGCATGGAGTGGGTCCCGCAGGACAAGTTCATACGGTTCGGCGGTGGCTTCCGTTGCGGTGCCCACTGCCTGCTGGGCTGCCGCTGCGGGGCCAAGTGGAATGCGGCCGAGCTGGTGGACCAGGCGCGGGCCGCCGGTGCGGAGCTGTGGACGCGGGCGCGGGTCGCACAGGTGCTACGGGAAGGTGACGTCGCCATCGGCGTGACCGGCCGGCATGCCGGCTGCACGTTCACGGTCCATGCCGATACCACGATCCTGGCGGCGGGCGGCCTGGGCACGCCGGAGATCCTGCGGGCCAGCGGCTTCGCCGGGGCCGGCCGGGGCCTGGCGCTGGACACGACCGTGATGGTGTACGGTCACGCGCCCGGCCGCCCGGGGCAGGGCGGCGACCCGCCCATGACCTGGAGCCATCCGGACCCGGCGCTGGGCGTGCTCTACGCCACGCTCATCGATCCCTGGCTGCTGTACCCGATCATCACCGCGCTCAAGGGACCGGCCTATCCGCTGACCTGGCGGCGCTGGGGCAGCACGCTGGGCGTGATGATCAAGCTCACGGATGAGGTGAGCGGTGGCATCGACGAGCGCGGGCGGGTGTCCAAGGGTCTCACCGCCCGGGACCGCGAGCGGCTGGGGCAGGCGGATGCGGTGGCCGGGCGCATCCTGCGACGGGCCGGGTGCCGGCCGGACACCATCTTCACCACGCCGTTGCGCGGCACCCATCCCTCCGCCACGGTGCGCATCGGCGACCTGCTCGACACTGAGCTCCGGACCGGGTTGCGGGGGCTCTACGTGTGTGATGCGAGTGTGTTCCCGGAAGCACTCGGTCGTCCCACCGTCCTCACCATCCTGGCCCTCGCCCGCCGCCTGGCGCGCACGCTGGCCGCACCCGCCGGCGGGCGGGCCTGAACCATGGAGTACTTCGGCTCCGCCACCCGGCGCTGGTTCGCGCAGGCGTTCGCAGCGCCCACGCCGGTGCAGGCGCGCGGCTGGGAGCGCATCCACGCGGGCGAGCACGCGCTCCTGATCGCGCCCACCGGCAGCGGCAAGACGCTCGCCGCCTTCCTGTACGCGCTCGACCGCCTCCTGCACTCGCCGGCGCCCGCGCGGCCCGGCGTGCGCGTGCTGTACGTGTCCCCGCTCAAGGCGCTGGTGTACGACGTCGAGCGCAACCTGCGCGCGCCTCTGGCCGGCATCCAGCGCGCCGCCGCGCTCACGCACGACCGCCTGCTGACGCCGGCGGTGTCCGTGCGTACCGGCGACACGCCCGGCGCGGAACGCCGCCGGCAGCTGCGGGAGCCCGGCGACATCCTGGTGACCACCCCCGAATCCCTGTACCTCCTGCTCGGCTCGGCCGCGCGCGAGACGCTGCGTACCGTGACGTGGGTCATCGTCGATGAGATCCACGCCCTGGCCGCCACCAAGCGGGGCGCGCACCTGGCGCTGTCCCTGGAACGGCTCGCTGTACTCGCGGACCGCGCCCCGCAGCGCATCGGGCTCTCGGCCACCGCCCGCCCGGCGGAGGAGGTGGCGCGCTTCCTGGGCGGTGACCGCCCCGTCTCCATCATCGACGCGCACGTACCGCCGCAGCTCGACCTTCAGGTGGTCGTCCCGGTCGATGACATGACCCGCCCCGTGGTCGAGACGGCCGCGGGCGACCCTGCTTTCCCGGCCGCGGACCGGCCATCCGGTTCGCTCATGCCTGGCGTGGAGCCGGAGGCCAACCGCCACCAGTTCGGCATCTGGCCCGCTGTGTATCCCCGGCTGGTCGAGCTGATCCGCGCGCACCGGACCACGCTCATCTTCGTGAACAGCCGCGGCCTGTGCGAGCGGCTCGCGCACCGCCTGAACGAGCTGGCCCGCGGTGACGGCGATCCTGGCCGCTCGGACCCGGCGCGCCCCGACCGGGCGGCGCCGGCCGGCGGTGAACTGGTCCGGGCGCATCACGGCAGCCTGGCCCACGATCAGCGCCGGGACATCGAGGCGCAGCTCAAGGCCGGCACCCTGCGCGCGCTCGTCGCTACGTCCTCGCTGGAGCTGGGCAGCGACATGGGCGCGGTGGACCTGGTGGTCCTCGTGGAATCGCCCGCGTCTGTGGCCAGCGGCCTGCAGCGCGTGGGTCGCGCCGGCCACCAGGTGGGCGAGACCAGCATCGGCCGCATCTTCCCCAAGCATCGCGGGGACCTGCTCGAGGCCGCCGTGGTCGCCCAGCGCATGCGGGAAGGCGCGATCGAGACGCTGCGCCTGCCCGCGCACCCGCTCGACGTCCTGGCCCAGCACATCGTCGCCATGTGCGGTGTGCAGGAGTGGCGAGTCCCCGAGCTGGCCGCTGTCGTGCGCCGCGCCGCCAACTTCCGCGCGCTGCCCGCGGCCGCGCTCACCGCGGTGCTCGACATGCTCTCCGGGCTCTACCCCTCGCACGATTTCGCCGAACTGCGCCCACGCATCCGCTGGGACCGCGAACGCGACACCATTGTCGCCCGCGCCGGCGCCCGCGTGCTCGCGGCCGTCAACGCCGGCACCATCCCGGATCGTGGCCTGTACGGCGTCCACCTCGGCGCCGACGGTCCGCGCCTGGGTGAGCTCGACGAGGAAATGGTGTATGAGTCGCAGCCGGGACAGACCTTCACGCTCGGCGCCACCACCTGGCGGATCCGGGAGATCACGCGCGATCGCGTGCTCGTCGATCCCGCGCCCGGCGAAAGCGGCAAGCTCCCGTTCTGGAAGGGCGAAGGGCCGGGCCGCCCCCTGGAGCTGGGGCAGGCCCTGGGCGCGTTCACCCGCCGCCTGGCTGCCCTCCCTCCCGAGGCCGCCCGCACCACCCTGCAGGCCGAGTACGGTCTCGATGCGCGCGCCGCGCACAACTTGGTCGCCTACCTGGAGGAGCAGCGGGAAGCCACCGGCACGGTCCCCACCGATCGCGCCATCACCATCGAGCGCTTCCGTGACGAGCTCGGTGATTGGCGCGTCTGCATCCTGACTCCCTTCGGCGGCCGGGTGCACGCGCCCTGGGCCCTCGCCATCCGCGCCCTGGTCTCCGAGCGGGTCGGCTATGACGTCCAGGTGGTGTGGAGCGATGATGGGATCGTGCTCACCATCGCGGACGGCGCTGCAGCCCCCACGGCCGCCGACCTGGTGCCGGATCCCGACGAGCTCGAGGAGCGTATCCTGGCCGAGCTCGCGCGCGCGCCGCTTTTCGCTTCACAGTTCCGCGAGAACGCCGCGCGCGCGCTGCTGCTGCCCCGGCGCCGGCCCGGCCAGCGCACGCCATTGTTCGCGCAGCGGCTGCGGGCCCAGAAGCTCATGAGCGTGGCGCTCCGGTTTCCGGCTTTCCCGATCGTCATGGAGACCTATCGCTCCTGTCTCCAGGATGTCTTCGACCTGCCCGCCCTCCGGGGCGTCCTGCGCGCCATCGCCGAAGGCGCCATCCGCGTGCAGGATGTGGCGACGCCGGCCGCATCGCCCTTCGCCCGCTCGCTCGTCTTCGCCTACGTGGCCGCGTACCTGTACGCGGGAGATTCCCCGGCCGCCGAGCGGCGCGCCCAGGCCCTCTCCCTGGACTTGAGGCTGCTGCGCGAGCTGCTGGGCGAAACCGATCTGCGGCAGCTCCTGGACGACCGCGTCATCGCCGAGGTCGAGAGTGGGCTGCAGCGGTGCGCTCCCGGGCGGCGCGCACGCCACCCGGACGAGCTGCACGATGTGCTCCGTCAGCTGGGCGAGCTCTCGCTTCCCGAGCTGCGCGCGCGCGCCGAGCAGGATCCCGAGCCCTGGCTCGAGCAGCTCCACGCCGGGCAGCGCGCTTTCCCCGCCCGGGTGGCCGGCAGAGAGGTGTGGCTCGCCGTCGAGGACGTCGCCCTCTACCGCGATGCGCTCGGCACTCCGGCGCCGACCGGCGTGCCCGCGGCTTTCCTCGCGCCCGTCGCCGATCCGGTCGACGTGCTGCTGCTCCGCTACGCGCGCACCCACGGCCCGTTCGCGGCTGTCGGGATCGCCGCGCGCTACGCCCTGATGCCCGAGCCGGTGCGCCTGCTGCTGGAGCGGCTCGCCGAGCGGCAGCGCCTGCTCCGCGGTGAATTCCGCCCCGGCGCGACCGGCGTCGAGTGGTGCGATCCGGAGGTACTGCGCCAGGTCAAGCGTCGTACCATCGCCCGGCTGCGCGGCCAGGTTGCGCCCGTGCCCCGCGCGGTCCTGGGCTGTTTCCTGCCGGCCTGGCACCGCGTCACTCCCGGCGAGCGCCAGGACCGCCTGCTGGATGCCATCGGCCGGCTCGAGGGCATGCCGCTCGGCTACCAGGATCTGGTGCACATGATCCTCCCCGCCCGCGTGCCCGACTTCCGTCCCCAGCAGCTGGACGAGCTCGGCGCCCTGGGCCAGATCGTCAGGGTGGGGCCCTCGGCGCTTCGCCAGGACGATGGCCGCATCAAGCTGATCCGCCGCGAACGCGTGGACCGGCTCCTCATCCCCGCCTCCCCGGACGACGTCCCGCTCGAGCTGGATCACCGGCACCGCACCATCCTCGAGCGCCTCGGGGCGCGCGGCGCTTCCTTCCTGGGAGAGCTGCGCGCGCTGCTCCCCCAGGAAAGCGACGAGGCCGTGCTCGCCGCGCTCTGGGACCTGGTCTGGGCCGGCCTCGTCACCAACGACACGTTCGCCGCGCTCCGCACCCTCGCGACTCCGCGCCGCTCCCGCGCCGCCAACCCGCCGCGGCTGCAAAGGCCGCATGCCTTCCGGCCCGCGGCCTCGTTCGTGGGCGGCCGCTGGTCCCTGGTGCGCGACCTGGTCGCGCAGCCGGTCAGCTCCACCGAGCGCGCGCACGCCTGGGGCGCCACTCTGCTCGAGCGTCATGGCATCGTGGTGCGGGAGACGGCGGCGGTGGAGGCGCTCGGCGGCGGCTTCGGTAGCGTCTACCGCGTGCTCCGCTCCATGGAGGAAACCGGCCGGCTGCGGCGGGGCTACTTCATCGAAGGGCTCGGTGGGGCACAGTTTGCCTACCCCGGTACCGTGGACCGCCTGCGCGCCAGCCACGCGGCCGAAGAGGCCGGAGACGAAGTCGTGGCGCTCGCGGCCTCCGATCCGGCCAACCCCTACGGCTGGCTCCTGCCCTGGCCGCCCCTCACCGGCGAGGGCGCCCAGGGCGCGCGGCGCGCGGCCGGCGCCGCCGTGGTGCTGGTCGACGGCGCGCCCGTCCTCTTCCTCGATGGGCGCGGCCGGCGCCTGCGCACGTTCGCGGGGCTGGACGCGGAGCAGCTCGAGCCCGCGCTCCCGGCCCTGCGCGACGTCGCCCGCGGCCGGCCCCGGGGGGCGCTCACGCTCGAGCGCATCGACGACCGGCTCGCACTCCGCAGTCCGCTCCTGCCCGCACTCGAGCGCGCCGGCTTCCGCCAGGACTATCGCTACCTGCGCATCACCGGCTGAGCCGCAGGCCCGATAGCGACACCGTTCCCCGCAGCGCGCGCCCGTCCGGAGCGGGGCTGCTCCGGACTCTCCCTAGTACCGGTAATGGTCCGGCTTGTACGGCCCCTCGACCGGCACCCCGATGTAGGCGGCCTGCCGCTCCGTCAGCACCGTCAGGTTCGCCCCCAGTTTCTCCAGGTGAAGCCGCGCCACTTCTTCGTCCAGCTGCTTGGGCAATACGTACACCCGCTGCTCGTAGCGCGTCCCGTGCCGCCACAGCTCCAGCTGCGCCAGCCCCTGGTTCGAGAGGCTCGCCGACATCACGAACGACGGGTGTCCGGTCGCGCAGCCCAGGTTCAGCAGCCGCCCCTCCGCCAGGATCATCACGCTGTGCCCGTCCGGGAACCGGAACTCGTCGTACTGCGGCTTGATGTTGATCCGCTTGATGCCGGGCACCTTCCGGAGCCCGGCCATGTCGATCTCGTTGTCGAAGTGCCCGATGTTGCCGACGATGGCCTTGTCCTTCATCCGCGCCATGTGCTCAGCCGTGATCACGTCGCGGTTGCCGGTCGCCGTGATGGAGATGTCGGCCCGGTCGATGACGTTCTCCAGCATATCGACCTGGTAACCCTCCATGGCCGCCTGCAGCGCGCAGATCGGGTCGATCTCCGTCACCACCACGCGCGCGCCCTGGCCGCGCAGCGCCTGCGCGCACCCCTTGCCGACTTCGCCGAAGCCCAGCACCACCGCCACCTTGCCGCCGATCATCACGTCCGTCGCCCGGTTCAGCCCGTCCACCACCGAGTGCCGGCAACCGTAGATGTTGTCGAACTTGGACTTGGTCACCGAGTCGTTCACGTTGATGGCGGGGAAGCGCAGGCTGCCGGCCTTCTCCATCTCGTACAGCCGGTGCACGCCGGTGGTGGTTTCCTCGGAGACCCCGCGGATGTTGCCGGCTAGGCGCTCCCAGCGGGACGGGTCCGCGCGCTGGAGCCGGCGCAGCAGCTCCAGGATCACGCCCCACTCCTCGGGCTCGTTCTCCGCATCGAAGCCCGGCACCGCGCCCGCGCGCTCGAACTCCAGCCCCTTGTGCACCAGCAGCGTGGCATCGCCCCCGTCGTCCACGATCAGATCGGGGCCCGAGCCGTCCGGCCAGAGCAGCGCCTGCTCCGTGCACCACCAGTACTCCTCCAGCGTCTCGCCCTTCCAGGCGTAGACCGCGCACCCGCGCGGAGCCTCCGGCGTGCCGTCCGGCCCCACCGCCACCGCCGCGGCCGCATGGTCCTGTGTCGAGAAGATGTTGCAGGAGACCCAGCGTACGTCCGCACCCAGATCGCGCAGCGTCTCGATCAGCACTGCCGTCTGCACGGTCATGTGCAACGAGCCCATGACCTTCGCGCCGGCCAGCGGCTGCGTGTCCCGGTAGCGGGCGCGCAACGCCATGAGACCGGGCATCTCCTGCTCCGCCAGCCGGATCTCGTGGCGACCCAGCTCCGCCAGCCCCAGGTCCGCCACCTTGAACGCCGGTCGCTCCGCACCCGTCCGCTTCGCCTCGCGCGCTACCATCGTGCTCATCCCGCTCTCCCTTCCTCGCCCATGAATGCGCAGCCCCGCCGGGGCCCGCTATCGCTTCACCGCCACCGCCGAAAACAGCGGCGGCCCCTCCGCGCCGCGGCCCGGGGCCAGCTCGTGCCACCGGCTGCTCCCCAGTCCCGCTTCCTTCAGCCACTCCGTCAGCTGGACCGCGCCGAAACCCTGCCACACGTGCCCCAGCCGCAAGCGGTACTCCTCCCGGCCGTGCGCTACCATGTCCACCACCAGCAGCCGCCCGCCCGGCTTCAGAATCCGCGCCGCCTCCGCCAGCGCCTGCGGCGGTTCCGGCACGTAGTGCAGCACCAGGATCAGCAGGGCGGCATCCACCGATCCGCTCTCCAGTGGCAGAGCCTCCAGCCGCGCCTCCCGCAACTCCACATTCCCCGCGCGCCCCAGCCGTCGCCTCGCTTCCCGCAGCTGTAAAGGCGACGCGTCCACCCCTACCACTCGCGCCACGTGCGCCGCCAGCACCGCCGTCACGATCCCCGTGCCGCAGCCCAGGTCCGCTACCGTCCATCCCGGGTCCAGCAGCGCCGGCACCGCCCGCAGCTCCACGTCCGGACCGAACAACCGCAGCCGTTCCGCATCCCACGTCGCCGACAGCCCGCCGAACACCCGCTCCAGCTCCGTCCGCCGCAGCTCGATCGCCCGCAAGGACCGCGCTTCGTCCGCCGCCGCTTCCGCCGACCCCTCCAGCTCCGGACGCACCGCCTGCCACAGCCGCTCCGCTGCCGCCTCCAGCCGCGCCAGCCGGTAGGACCGGCTCGTCCCCTCCGCCCGGCCCGCCACCCAGCCCTCACGCGACAGCACCCGCAGGTGCCGGCTCACCGTCGACTGCGGCAGCTCCAGCGCCGCGCACAGCTCGCCTACGCTCAGCTCGTGCCGCGCCAGCCCCAGCAGCCGCCGCGTCCGCGTCGCGTCCGCCCGCGCCCCCAGCCAGCC
>VEPF01000058.1 GCA_012027055.1 Gemmatimonadota bacterium
TCGTCGACGGCGACGTCCCCGAGGGGCTGAAGAACAAGAAGATCCTCTCCCTCGACATGGGCTCGCTGGTGGCCGGGGCCAAGTTCCGCGGCGAGTTCGAGGAGCGCCTCAAGTCGGTGGTGAAGGAGGTCACCGCCTCCGAGGGGCAGATCATCCTCTTCATCGACGAGATGCACACCATCGTGGGCGCCGGGGCCGCCGAGGGGGCCATGGACGCCGGCAACCTCCTCAAGCCGGCGCTGGCCCGCGGCGAGCTGCACGCCATCGGCGCCACCACCGTCAAGGAGTACCGCAAGCACGTCGAGAAGGACCCGGCGCTGGAGCGGCGCTTCCAGCCGGTGTTCGTGGGCGAGCCGAGCGTGGAAGCCACGATCGCCATCCTGCGGGGCCTGAAGGAACGCTACGAGGTGCATCACGGCGTGAAGATCACGGACGACGCACTGATGGCGGCGGCGCGCCTTTCGGACCGCTACATCGGCGGGCGGTTCCTGCCCGACAAAGCCATCGACCTGATCGACGAAGCCGCGTCCCGGCTGCGGATCGAGATCGACTCGATGCCGCAGGAGATCGACGTGGTGGAGCGGCGCAGCATGCAACTGGAGATCGAGCGCACTGCCTTGGCGGGCGAGCAGGACCCGGCGACGGCGGAGCGGCGCGAACGGATCGAGCAGGAGCTGGCGGAGCTGGGTGAGCAGGCGAACGCCATGAAAGCGGCCTGGCAGTCGGAGAAGGAGCAGATCGGCCGGATCCGCGCGCTGAAAGGACGGATCGACGGCCTGCGCAGCGAGATGGAGCGGGTGACGCGCACGGTGGACCTGAACCGCGCGGCCGAGATCCAATACGGCGAAATCCCCAAGGCGGAACGGGAGTTGGGGGCAGCGGAAGCCCGGCTGGCCGAATTGCAGGCCAAGGGAAAATTCCTGCGCGAGCAGGTGGACGCCGAGGATGTGGCGACGGTGGTGTCGCGTTGGACCGGCATCCCCGTGGCCCGCATGCTGGAAACCGAGCGGCAGCGTTTGCGCAACCTGGACCAGGAGCTGGCCCGCCGCGTGATCGGGCAGCGCGAGGCGGTGGTCGCGGTGGCGGACGCAGTGCGACGCAGCCGGGCCGGGCTGCAGGATCCGAATCGGCCGATCGGCAGCTTCATCTTCCTGGGGCCGACCGGAGTAGGAAAGACCGAGACGGCGCGAGCCCTGGCGGATTTCCTGTTCGATGACGAGACCGCGCTGGTGCGCATTGACATGTCGGAGTACATGGAGAAGCACGCCGTTGCACGGCTCATCGGAGCGCCGCCCGGATACATCGGCTACGAGGAAGGCGGACAGCTTACGGAAGCGGTGCGGCGGCGGCCATACTCGGTGCTGCTCTTTGATGAGATCGAGAAGGCCCACCCGGAGGTGTTCAACATCCTGCTCCAGATCCTGGACGAGGGGCGGCTGACGGACTCGCAGGGGCGGCACGTCGACTTCCGCAACACGGTCGTGATCATGACCTCCAACCTGGGCAGTCCGCAGATCCTCGAGCAGGGCACGGTGGGCGAGTGGCCGCGGGTGGAGGCCGCGGTACTGCAGGAGTTGCGACGTACCTTCCGGCCCGAGTTCCTGAACCGGGTGGACGACATCATCGTGTTCCGACCCCTCGGGCGCGGGGAACTGCGGGCCATCGTGGACCTGCAGCTCGAGCGTCTCAAGCGCCTGTTGCGCGAGCGAGAGATCGAGCTGCAGGTGAGCGAGGCAGCCGAGGATCTGGTCGCCGAGGAAGGCTACGACCCGGCTTTTGGCGCGCGGCCGCTCAAGCGAGCCATTCAGCGGCTCATCCAGAACCCGCTGGCGCTCCGCATGCTCGATGGCGAGTTCCACGATGGAGATACCATCCGCGTGGACCGCGCCGGCAACGCGCTGGTGTTCGAGCACGCGGCGCCGGTTGCTTGACAGCCCCCGGACGGGAGGTGACCTTCAGGCTCGACGTCCCTCCCGTCCACGCAGCATTGCGGACCGACGATCATGTCCAACGCGATTCCCCGCCGTAGCTGGCTCGCCGTCGTGCTCGGCGCCACGTTGCTGAACGCGTGCGTGACCCGAACCGTGAACAGCGCCTCGGAGCTGGCGCCGGCCATGGTGGTCGAGCGCTTCCTGCGCGCCGCCAACAGCAATGACCTGGACACCATGGCCCGCCTGTTCGGTACGCGCGACGGCCCGATCGCCAACCGCGAATCACAGAAAGACGCGGACGACTGGATGTTTGCGCTGGCCTCCGTGCTGCGCCACACGGACTACCAGATCATGAGCGAGCAGATCGTCCCCGGTCGGCGCCAGGAAGCGACGCAGTTGCTCGTGCGCCTGGTGAACGGGGAGCGGCGTTACGAGCTGCCTTTCACCCTGGTCCAGTCGAAGCGCACCGGCTGGCTGATCGAAAACGTGCCGGTGGACCTGCTCACGAACAGAAGGGGAAAGTAACCGGCGCGCCGGGTCAGCCCGCCTCCACGAGCTCGACCAGCACCCCGGCGCACGACCGCGGATGAATGAAGGCGACGCGGTGGTCGCCCGCGCCGGGCCTGGGCGCCCGGTCGATCAACTGCACGCCGGCTGCCTCGAGCCGGGCGAGCGCCGCCTCGAGGTCGGCGACCCGGTAGGCAATGTGGTGCAGACCAGGACCGCGTTTCGCCAGGAAACGCCCCACGGCGGAATCGGGATCGTCCGGCTCCAGCAGCTCGATCCGGCCGGGGCCCTGGCCAATGAACTGAACGGTCACGCGTTGCGCGGCGACGTGCTCCGGCAGTGAGCTGCCGGCGCCCACCAAGGACTCGAACAGCGGCCGGGCTTCGAGGAGCGACGGCACGGCGATCGCAATGTGGTCCAGGGGAAGTTCCATGCGCAGCCTCCGACCGGTATCTTGCACCATCAGGATCCGCCGGAAAGGGTAACCAGCAGGATCGGTGTGCGGCTATGCCCGGCTCCGGTCCGGAGCGCACACAAGGAGCGGCGATGGCAGGCAGCGGCAAGACCATCGAGATCACCGATGGCAACTTCGCGAGCGTAGTGGAAGACGGCGGCGGTCTCACCATGATCGACTTCTGGGCGGCCTGGTGCGGCCCCTGTCGGCTGGTAGCCCCGATCGTCGAGCAACTCGCGACCGACTACGAAGGCCGGCTTCGGGTCGGGACGCTGGACGTCGACGTCAACCAGCAGATCGCGACCCGGTTCAACATCCGCTCCATTCCCAGCATCCTGTTCTTCAAGGACGGGAAACACGTGGACACCGTCGTGGGAGCGGTGCCCCGATCGCTGCTGGAAAGAAAGATCCAGGAACACCTCTGATCCCTGGCCGGGTGCAGGGCAGGCCGCGCCGGAGCGGTCTGCCGCCCCTGGCCTCGAATGCTTCCGTTGCCGCCGCGGTTCGGGAACGACCGCGGGCGCCGAGCGCAAATGTCGACGCTCTACATTGTTTCCACTCCTATCGGCAATCTCGAGGACTTGACGCAGCGGGCGCTCGCCGTGCTGCGCGCGGTCGATCGAATCCTGGCCGAGGACACCCGCCACTCCGCGGTGTTGCTGAAGCGCTACGAGATTCGCGCCCCTATGGTCTCTCTGCACGAGCACAACGAGGCCGCCCGCACGCAGGAGGTGCTGGCGTGGCTGGCGGCAGGCGAGGACCTCGCGCTGGTGTCGGATGCGGGCACTCCACTGGTCTCCGACCCGGGCGAGCGACTGGTGCGTGCGGTCGTGGCGGCGGGGCAGCAGGTGGTCCCGATCCCGGGGCCATCGGCCCTGCTGGCGGCGTTGGTGGGAGCCGGTCTGCCGACGTGCCCGTTCACCTTCTACGGCTTCCCGCCTCGCTCGGGCACGGCCCGCGCGGAGCTGCTGCGGCAGCTCGCGGCGGCGGAACACACGGCGGTGCTCTACGAGTCGCCGAATCGGCTGGGACGCCTGCTGGCGGACCTCGACGCGGAAGGCGCCGGCGAGCGTTCGGCGGTGGTGGCCCGGGAGCTGACCAAGGTGCATGAGGAGTTCCGGCGGGGGACCATACATGAACTCTGCGCGCACTACGCAGCGCAACCGCTGGTGCGTGGCGAGGTCGTCGTGCTGCTGGAGGGCAGGGAGGCGGCAGCGGTCGATGTGGGGACTGCCGAGGCGCTGGCGCGGTCACTGCTCGCGGCCGGGCACCCGGCGAGCGAGGTCGCCAGGGAGCTGGTGCTCCGCCTGCAGCTGCGGCGCAACCAGGCCTATCGGATAGTTCAGTCCGTAGGTACCTAGTACGAGACCAGGCGGCCGGAACCCTGCGCTGATCATGCCCGGACAGTGACAGGGCCCCGAGCCGCGCAGCCGAAGGCGCCCAGGACCGATGCAGAGCCCGCTCGAGCTTTCCGCGCCGGCCGCTGAGCAACTGCGCCGCGAGATCCGGCGGGCGCGAGGCAACGAGGTGTGTTTCGCGGCCGCGGCGGGCACGGACGGGACGATCGCCAGCGTGCGAGCAGTGGCCCGTGGCAACCGCGCGGCGGTGCTGGCGGCCACGCGGGACCTGCCGGCCGGGACACTCCTGATCCACAATCACCCGGGCGGGGATCTCACTCCATCGGAAGCGGATCTGGGAGTGGCCGCGCAGCTGTACGCGGCCGGGCTCGGACTCGCGATCACCGACAACGAAGCCAGCGAGCTCTACGTGGTGGTGGAGCCTGTTCGAAGCCGCGAGCTGCAGTTGCTTGATGCCGCCGAGGTGGCGGCGCTGCTGGCACCGGGCGGCCCCGTGGCGCGCGAGCATCCTGCGTACGAAGACCGACCCACGCAACGGGACCTCGCGTCCCAGGTGACCGGCGGCTACAACCAGGGCGGCGTGCAGCTCGCGGAAGCCGGCACCGGCACGGGCAAGACCGTCGCCTATCTGATCCCCGCGATTCTCTGGGCCGTCCGGAACGGCGAGCGCACGGTGGTGTCCACGAACACCATCAACCTGCAGGAACAACTGGTCGGCAAGGACCTGCCGTTCCTGCGTCGCGCCCTGGGCGAGGCGTTCACGTTCGCGCTCGTGAAGGGGCGGGGCAACTACGTTTCCATCCGCCGGGCGCAGGCCGCAGCCGCGACTGCCGAGTTGCTGCTGGACGGCGCCCAGGCAGCCGAGCTGCAGGGCCTGCTCGCCTGGCTGGAGCGGACTCGCGACGGGTCGCTGCAGGACCTGCCCTTCGAGCCCACGGCGGAGTTGTGGGACGAGGTGATGAGTGATTCCGACGTCTGTTTGCGCGCCCGGTGCCCGCACTTCCAGGTGTGCTTCTACCAGCGGGCGCGTCGCGATGCGTCCGCGGCGGACGTTCTCGTGGTGAACCATCACCTGCTGTTCAGCGACATCGCCGTGCGCCGGCCGCAGCAGAACTACTCGGCTCCCGCGGTGCTTCCCCCGTACCGGCGCTTGATCCTGGACGAGGCGCACAACCTGGAGGATGCCGCCACCGAGCACCTCGGTGCGAGCGTCTCGCGCCGCGGGCTGTTGCGCCTGCTGGGGCGGCTGGAGCGTCGTGGCAAGGGCCTTCTGCCCGCGGTGGCGGCGCGCCTGCAGGCCGCCGAGGCGGATCTTCTGCGTCAGGAGACCCTGCAGGAATTGACCGAGGTGGTGCACCCTGCGCTGGAGCGCGCCCGCGAGCTGACCATCGACTTCTTCGGTCGCCTCGAGTTCCTGCTGCGCGATTCGGACGAGCACGTGTTGCGCCTGGCCGGCGATTTCAGCGGGATGGAGGCCTGGGCGGAAGGGGTGGCACCGGTGCTGGACGACCTGGTGATCGCACTCGAGCGCCTGGCCCGCGGCCTTCGCCGGGTGCGCGAGCTGGTCCAGACCGACCAGCGCTGGAGCCAGGCCTTGATCGAGCCGCTCGTGGAACTGGGCGGCGTGCAACAGCGGGTGCTGCAGGCCATCGATGCCATTCGGCTGGCGGCCACGCCGGGAACTGATCCGACCGCCCTCGTGCGCTGGATCGAACGGCGGGGGGCAGACCGTGCCCGACCCAACCTGGCCCTCAATGCCGCACCGGTGGACCTGTCGCAGCTTCTGCGGGATGCGCTCTTCGAGCCCATGCACACGGTGGTACTCACGTCGGCTACGCTCACCACCCGGGATGGCTTCGCCTTTCTCCGCCAGCGCTTGGGGTTGGGGGCCGGACTGCGAGTGCAGGAGTCCGTGCACCCGTCGTCCTTCGACTTCGCCACCCAGACACTGGTCGTGCTCCCGAATGACCTGCCGGAACCTGGCCGTGACGGCGACAGCCGCTTCGACGTCGCCGTGGCCGGCACCACGGAAGACCTGGCGCGCGTTTCCGACGGAGGCCTCTTCGTCCTGTTCACCTCCTATCGCTCGCTGAAGGCCGTCGCGGCACAGCTTCGGGCCCGCGGAGCGGAGCGCCGCTGGCCGGTGTTCGTGCAAGGTGAAGCCCCCAGGGCCAGACTCCTGGAGAGCTTCACACACTCCGGCCGGGGACTGCTGCTCGGGGTGGCCAGCTTCTGGGAAGGCGTGGACGTGCCCGGCGAGCCACTGCGCGGATTGCTCATCGCCAGGTTACCGTTCAAGGTCCCGACCGAGCCGCTGACGGCCGCGCGCCTCGAGGCCATCGAGGCATACGGCGGGAACAGCTTCCACGACTACATGCTCCCGCACGCCGCGCTGCGCCTCAAGCAGGGATTCGGCCGGCTGATCCGCGCGCGCACCGACCGGGGTGCGGTGGTCATTCTTGACCGGCGCATCCACGAGCGCGGATATGGCCGCTACATCCTGAGTTCCTTGCCGCCCGCTCCGGTGCTGGTCGGTTCATGGCCAGGGCTGCTCGCCCGGCTGCGGGAGTTCTACAGTGCGACTGACGGCAGCCCGCGCGCTTGACTCCGGCGCCCGGAACGGGCACCGTCCTCTGCGAAACCATTCATGGAGTTGGCGATGACCCCATCGAAAATCGTCTGCGTCGGCCGCAACTACGCGGCGCACGCGCGCGAGCTGGGCAACGAACTACCGCAGCAGCCTCTGCTCTTCCTCAAGCCGCCCAGCGCCCTGCTTCGCTCCGGCGAGCCGATCGTCCTGCCTCCGGACTCCCACCAGGTGGAGTACGAGGGAGAAATCGCCATCGTGATCGGTCGGCGCGCCCGGCATTTGTCGGAGGCGGAAGCGCTCGCCTGCGTAGCCGGCTACGCACCCCTCAATGACGTGACCGCGCGCGACCTGCAACAGCTGGACGTGCAGTTCACCAGGGCCAAGGGTTTCGACACGTTCTGCCCGGTGGGACCATTCGGCGAAGCCCCGCTCGGCGACTGGCGCGAGCTCGAGGTCCGCTGCCGCGTGAACGGCGTGGAACGGCAACGGGGCAACGCCCGGCAGCTGGTGTTCGGGATTCCGCAGTTGCTTGTCTTCATTTCGCGGGTCATGACGCTCGAGGCAGGGGACGTGATCGCGACGGGTACCCCGGAAGGGGTGGGGCCATTGCAGGATGGCGATGAGGTCGAGGTCGAGCTGATGGGTGTAGGCAGGGTGATCAACCCGGTGCGGGCATCTGCGCCGGCCGCCTGAAGGAAGCACGCATGAGAACCGCTGCGCAGTACGAAATCCTGCCCGCCTACCCCTTGGCCGATGTCCCGCAGATCAAGCGGGCGCTGGTGGCCCGGGGCGTGGATGTGATCGACCTCGGGGCGGGAGATGCCGACCTGGCGCCCCCGCCCGCGGCCGTGGCCGCGCTGCGGGAGACCGCCCTCGATCCGCTCATGGGTCGGTACCCCTTCCAGCTCGGGCTGCCGGCCTACCGCGAAGCCGTGAGCGCGTGGATGTTGCGCCGCTTCGGGGTCAGCGTCGATCCGTTCCGGGAAGTACTGCCGCTGATTGGCTCCAAGGAGGGGATTGCGCACATCGCATTCGCCTATGTCGGACCGGGCGACGTCACCATCCTCCCGGATCCCGGCTACCAGCCCTACATCGGGGGCACGCTGCTGGCCGGCGGACGACCGCACACCGTGCCGCTCCGTGCCGAGCACGACTTCCTGATCCGGCTCGACGAGCTGCCGCCGGACGTGCGGTCGCGAGCCCGGGTTCTCTATCTCAACTATCCGAACAATCCGACGGCCGCGGTGGCACCGCGCGCGTACCTCGAGGCGGCCGTCGAGTTCTGCCGGGCTCACGACGCGCTGTTGGTGTACGACAACGCGTACAGTGAAATCGCCTTTGACGGCTATCGCCCGCCCAGCATCCTGGAGATCCCCGGGGCGCGGGACGTTGCGGTCGAGTTCCACTCCTTCTCCAAAACGTACAACATGACGGGCTGGCGCATCGGCTGGGCCGCCGGGAACGCGGAGGCCATCGCCGCACTCGGCCGGCTCAAGGCTTTCCTGGATACCGGCCAGTTCCTGCCGATCCAGGCAGCCGCCGCCGCGGCCCTCGCCAGCTACGATGAATGGGTGCCACGCAATGTGGCCGTCTTCCGGGATCGGCGCGACAGCTTCGGGGCGGCGCTCACCGCGCTGGGGCTCGACGTGCGGATCCCGCAGGCCACGATGTACTTCTGGGTGCCGGTGCCGGGCGGGGAAGCGTCCGAGAGCTTTGCCCGCCGCGCCCTGTTGCAGCAAGGACTGGTCATGATGCCCGGTAACGCCCTCGGCCGCGGCGGCGAAGGATATTTCCGCATGGCTCTGACCCAGCGGCCGGATCGTCTGCTCGAGGCTGCGGCCAGACTGGGACGGATTCTCTGAGCGGCCGGAACGGATGCCACTGCCGGGGTTACAAGGGTCAATGGCCACCGTCCTGGCATCGCCCGCTGCCGCGCTGCAGCCCGTGACGGCGATGGCTTTCCCGCCGGGACGAAACCGCCGCGCCGCCTCCGTCGCGTTCGGGTTGTCCGTCCTGCTGCATCTGGCGATGTTCGCGGTTTTGGCCTTGCTCTTTCATCACCGTCCCGCACCGCCTGCCGAGCATTTCACGGTATTCCACATCGACGAGCCGCTGCTCGAAAACGACGTCGCCGTGGGACCGCTCGCGTT
>VEPF01000207.1 GCA_012027055.1 Gemmatimonadota bacterium
GGCCGGCGCGCTGGGCATCGCGCCCCGGCGGGCGTCCGGGAAGGGCAAGAGCAACGAAGGCATGGGAGGGATCGGCCGCGGCGAAGGGATCGCCGCGCTGGCGGGCGCCCTGGTCCACGCGATCGGTGAGTAGCAGGCGGCGCGTGGCCTCGTGCCTGCGGCAGGCGGAGTAGCATGGGTGCACTGCTGCAGCACCTGGTGCAGCTGCCGCCGGTGCTGATCTACGCGCTGCTCGCCGCCGGGGCGGCCGTCGAGAACGTGTTCCCGCCGGTCCCGGCCGACACCTTCGTCCTGCTGGGTGCCTTCCTCGCCTCGGCCGGACGGGCGAATCCGTGGCTGGTGCTGCTGTTTACCTGGCTGGCCAACGTGCTCACGGCAGTCGGCGTATACGCCTTCGCGTACCAGTTCGGGGAGGCCTTCTTCGGGACTCGCATCGGCCGGTTCCTGCTACACCCGCGTCAGCTCGAGCAGATCGGCGGCTTCTACCGGCGATGGGGGCTCTTCGCCATCTTCGGCAGCCGCTTCCTGCCCGCGTTCCGCGCCATGGTGCCGGTGTTCGCAGGCGTGACGCGGGTGTCCATCTGGCGCGTGCTGCCCCCGCTCGCACTCGCCTCCGGCCTGTGGTACGGCGCGCTCGTGTACCTCGGGGCCCTGGCCGGGGGCAACTGGCGCGGCATCCTTTCCTTTTTCGATCGCGCCAGCCTGGTGCTCGAGCTCATCGCCGGCGTGCTGATCGTCGCCTTCACGGCCTGGTGGCTCCATTCCCGCCGGCACCACCGGGCCTGATGTTCCACCTCGACGCCTTCCGCGACTACCTGGAGTTCGAGCGGGGCCTGTCTGCCCGTACCATCTCCGCCTACCGGAATGACATCGAAAAACTGGTGGCTTGGCTGCAGGACCGCGACGTCGATGACGCGAACGCGGTCGGCGTAGGCGAACTGCGGGACTACGCCTACCAGCTCAAGGACCGGGGGCTGCAGACCGCGTCCATCCGGCGCAACCTGGCCGCGATCCGCACCTACTTCGCCTTCCTGCTCGCCGAGGGCTACGTCACGGCCGACCCGACTGAGCGCATCGACCTGCCGCGCGGCCCCCGGCGCCTGCCCCACGTGCTCACCCCCGTCGAGGTGGCGATGCTGCTCGATGCGCCCGATCCTGCCGACCCGCTGTACTGGCGTGACAAGGCGTTGCTCGAGTTCGCCTACGCGGCCGGAGTGCGGGTCAGCGAGCTGATCGCCGTCAAGGTGCGGGACGTGGACCTGCAGGAGGGCTTCGCCGTGGTCTTCGGCAAGGGCGCCAAGGAACGCATGGTGCCCGTGGGCCGGCCCGCCCTGCGGGCGCTGGTCGTATACGTGCGCGAGACCCGACCGCGGCTGGTCCGGGACGGAAGCGAGGGCACCCTCTTCCTGAGCGCGCGTGGCCAGCCGCTCTCGCGCATGGGGGTGTGGAAGATCCTGCGCCGCCAGGTCCGGCGCGCCGGCATCGAGAAACGGGTCAGCCCGCACACGCTGCGGCACTCCTTCGCGACGCACCTGCTGGAGGGCGGCGCCGACCTGGCTGCAGTGCAGGAAATGCTCGGGCACGCCGACATCGCGACCACGCAGGTGTATACGCACGTCGAGCGTGAATACCTGCGCCAGGTGCACCGGCAGTATCACCCGCGCGCGTGAGCGGTCATGATCCTCGTCATCGACAACTACGATTCCTTCACCTGGAACCTGGTCCAGTACTTGGGTGCGCTCGGCGCCGCCCCGGTAGTGCGGCGGAACGATGCGCTCACGCTGCCCCAGGTGGCGGAACTGGCCCCGGCCGCCATCGTGATTTCGCCCGGCCCGGGCACGCCCGCCGATGCCGGCATCAGCCTCGCCGTGATCCGCCAGTTCGGGCCGAAGGTCCCAACCCTGGGCGTGTGCCTGGGGCATCAGGCCATCGGCCAGGCCTTTGGCGGCCGGGTCATCCGGGCCGGGAGGCTGATGCACGGCAAGCTGTCCCCAGTGGCCCACGCGGGGGACCCGCTCTTCGCGGGCATTCCTTCTCCTTTCCAGGCGACTCGCTATCATTCTCTCATCGTGGAACGGGCCTCGCTCCCGGCCGCGCTGCAGCCCATCGCCTGGACGCAAGAGCCCGGCTGGGAAGAGGAAATCCAGGCCGTGCGGCATCGCGAGTACCCGGTCTGGGGAGTGCAGATCCACCCCGAGACCGTCGCGAGCGAGGGAGGCATGACCATGCTGCGCAACTTCCTGGACCAGACATGAGAACCATCCTGCTGGCGCTGCTGGTGGCGGCGTTGCCGCTGCCGCTGATCGCCCAGACCAGCGTGGTGCTGCGCGGCCGCGGTGACCCCACCTTCGATGCCCGGCTTCGGGAGCTGGTGCGGGAGCCGGGCCGCACCTGGTGGACCCGCGACACCCTGATCGCCCGCTCCGATACCGTGCGCGAACCCCTGCTCATCGTGGGGGCCACCGTACGTCTCGAGGGGACATTGCTGGGCGATGTCGTCGCGGTCGGCGCGGACCTGTTCATCCGGCCCAGCGCGCGGGTCCAGGGAGCGGTGCTGAACGTCGCCGGCGGGTGGTACGCCTCCGATCTGGCAACCGTCTCGGGCAGGCTCGACAACCGGCCCGATGCGCCCTACGCCGTCGAGCACGGTGACGCCGTGCGGATCATCCGCGGCACGCGCGAACCGCGCCTGCTCTCGCTCGCCCCGCTGGTTCCCGGCTACGACCGGGTGGACGCCTTCTCGCCAGCGGTCCGCGCGCGACTGCTGCTGCCCGCCGGCGGCAGGCTCGAGCCGAGCATCGAGACCTGGGCCGGCTTCCATTCCGCGCGAGGCCGGCTGGACGGTGGTGCCGCTGCGCTGCTCGCCCGAGGCAAAACGTCGCTCGCCCTAGGTGTGGAACGAACGACGCTCACCAACGACGGCTGGATCCGCGGCCCCATCAGCAATGCCATCAGCTACCTCTGGGACGGCACCGACGTTCGGGATTACTACCAGGCCCGGCGCTCCTGGGTGGAGCTCCGGCACCGCCTCGAGCAAGGTGCGCGCATGACCACCGTCTGGGTGCGCGGTCAGGTCGAGGACGCGCACAGCCTGAACGCCGGCGATCCCTGGACGCTCTTCGAGCCGGACAGCACCCGGCCCAACCGCCCGGTCGATGACGGCCGTATCAGCAGTCTCCTCGCGGGCGCCACCGTGAGCTGGCGCCGGCCCACGTTCGAGACAGTGCTGGCAGGCGCCACCGAGTATGCGGTCGATGCGTTCGACAGCGATTTCATCTTCCGCAGCTACCGCCTCGACCTCGCCTGGGCCATGCCCGCGTTCCGCAACCACACGCTCGAGATCGCTGCGCACGCCCAGGGCCCGCTCCCGTTCGGCTCCGAGCACCCCTGGCCGGTGCCGGGCGGCCAACCGGCGTCGTGCGACTGTACCACCCCACCGGCCACCATCCCGCGTCAGCGCTGGAGCCACGTCGGCGGCAGCGGCACGCTCCACACCTTCGGCGACGCCGCGTTCCAGGGCAGCCGTGTGCTGTTCGTCGAATCCCGCTACGGCATCCCCCTGGGCCCGAGCCTGCGGCTTCCCTTCCTGGGTGCACCCACGTTCGAGCTGCTGCACGCTGCGGGCATGGCGTGGACCCGCGACGCCAGCCGCCACCTCGAGCAGAACGTCGGGTTCAGACTGCGCTACAACCTGCTCTACCTGCGCTTCCTCTCCAATCCCGCGAACGGCGACATCAAGTTCAACGCGGGCGTGGCCTTCCCCAGGCGCGCCTACGCCTGGCAGCCGGCCGGCGGCTTCTTCTGAGCCGCGCACGCCTTTGACAGTCGCCGGGTTCAGGGTATAGATTGTCGGTACCGTGTACGGCGCGGAAATTGCATCCGCGCCGCGCCCCTTCCACCCCGGGAACGTGCACGAGGATTCCGTACTCGGCGTGATCCCGGCGCGGCTGCAGTCGCAGCGATTGCCGCGCAAGCCGCTGCAGCAGCTGGCCGGTCGCACCCTGATCGAATGGGTGTGGCGGCGCGTCTCCTCCTTCCAGATCCTCGAGCAGTGTGTGGTCGCCACCGATTCCCCTGAAGTGGTGGCGGAGTGCGAGCATTTCGGGGCTACTGCAGTGCTGACTTCGGCCGCGCACCCCTCCGGGACGGATCGCGTCGCCGAGGTCGCCGCGCTGCCGCGTTACGCCGGGGCGAGGGTGATCGTGAACATCCAGGGCGATGAGCCCTTCGTCACGCTCGCCCAGGTGGCGGGAGCGGTGGCCCAGGTGCGGGCCGGATTCGACGTGGGCACGGTGGCCACGCCGGTGCGGACGCTGACGGCGTGGCAGAGCCCCGACGTGGTGAAGGTAGTGCGACGGGAGGATGGGGGGGCGCTGTATTTCACCCGCGCCCCGGTGCCGTACCGCCGGGACGGCGCCCCTTCGGAGCTGGCGCTGGGCGGGGAAGACTACCTGCGCCACATTGGCGTCTATGCGTATACGCCCGCGAGTCTGGCGCGCTGGGTGGCACTGCCGGCCCATCCGCTCGAGGAGCTGGAGCGGCTGGAGCAGCTGCGCGCGCTCGCGGCCGGCCTGACCATCGGCGTGGGGGTGGTGGCGGAAGCGGCAGGCGGCGTGGACACGGCGGAGGATGCGCGCCAGGCGGAAGCGAGGCTGCTGGCGCTGGCAGCGACACCGGACACCGGAAGCGGACCATCATGAGCGAGCAGAAGCACCACCATCCGACCAAGTACATCTTCATCACGGGCGGCGTGGTGTCGTCACTGGGGAAGGGGATAGCGGCGGCGTCGATCGGCCGGCTGCTGGTGGAACGCGGGCAGCGCGTGACCATCCAGAAGTTCGATCCGTACATCAACGTCGATCCGGGCACGCTGTCGCCGTTCCAGCACGGGGAAGTGTTCGTCACGGACGATGGCGCGGAAACAGATCTGGACCTCGGTCACTACGAGCGCTTCATCGATGAGTCGCTGTCGCAGCAGAACAACATCACCACCGGGCGCATCTACCTGGACGTGATCACCAAGGAGCGGCGGGGCGACTACCTGGGCGCGACCGTGCAGGTGATCCCGCACATCACGGAGGAGATCAAGTCGGCGATCCGGCGGCTGGCGCTCAACCACGACGTGGTGATCACAGAGATCGGCGGTACCGTCGGGGACATCGAATCGCAGCCGTTCCTGGAAGCGATCCGCCAGTTCCGGCAGGACGTCGGCCGCGAGCACACGCTGTTCATCCACCTGACGCTGATACCGTACCTGGCGGCGGCGGGCGAGCTCAAGACCAAGCCGACGCAGCATTCCGTGCGCGAACTGATGGAAATCGGGATCCAGCCGGACGTGCTGATCTGCCGCACGGAGCGGCCGCTCTCCGACGACCTGAAGCGCAAGACGGCCCTGTTCACGAACGTCGAACAGGGGGCGGTGATCGCCGCGGCCGATGCCGAGACCATCTACGATGTGCCGTTGCTCTTCCACCAGCAGAAGCTGGACGATCTGATCGTGCGCAAGCTCGGGCTGGACACGCCCGCTCCCGATCTGCGCGGCTGGCAGAGCATGGTGGACCGCATCAAGCAGCCCGGGCACGGACGCGTGCGGATCGCGGTGGTGGGGAAGTACACGTCGCTGGTGGACTCCTACAAGTCGGTGCACGAAGCCCTGATCCATGGCGGCATTGAGAACGATGTGGGCGTGCAGATCGACTGGCTGTCGAGCGAGGATTTCGAGCGGGGCGCGCCGCAGGGCGCGGATGGGAGTGACGGCCGGGGCGCCGCGGCCACGGAGCTACTGGCCGAGTACGATGGGCTGCTGCTCCCCGGCGGTTTCGGGATTCGCGGCGTGCAGGGCATGGTGGACGCGGTGCGCTGGGCGCGTACCCACGAGCTGCCGTTCTTCGGGATCTGCCTGGGCTTGCAGATCGCCGTGATCGAGTACGCCCGCGATGTCTGCGGCATGACGGACTCGCACTCGGCGGAGTTCAAGGGCGATACGGCGGCGGCGGTGATCTGCCTCATGGATGGCCAGCGGCAGGTCACGGACATGGGCGGCACCATGCGCCTGGGCGCGTATCCAGCCCGGCTCACCCCCGGCTCGCACGCAGCCCGGGCCTACGATGCCCTCGAGATCAGCGAGCGGCACCGGCATCGCTACGAGGTGAACATCTCCTACCGCGAGCTGCTCTCCGGCCACGGTCTGGAGTTCAGCGGCCTGTCGCCCGATGGTCAGCTGGTCGAGATGATCGAGCTTCCCGAACACCCGTGGTTCGTCGGGTGCCAGTTCCACCCGGAGTTGAAGTCCCGGCCCATGCGGGCCCACCCGCTGTTCGCCGCGTTCATCGCGGCCGCAGCGGCGCGTCGCGGCGCGCGTCGTGGCGCGCCAGAGCCCGAAGGAGCAGGAGCGGAACGGGCATGAGCAACGCGGTTGCCGAGCTGTTCCGGCGCGATGGGCCGTTCTTCCTGATCGCGGGCCCGTGCCTGCTGGAGACGGACGCCCTCAACATCGCGGTGGCCGCGCGCCTTGCCGCGCTGGGCGCCGAGCTGAGGTTGCCGGTCATCTTCAAGTCTTCCTTCGACAAGGCCAACCGGAGCAAAGCCGGAGCGGCGCGGGGCCCCGGCCTCGAGGAGGGCTTGCGCCGGCTGGAACGGGTGCGACAAGCAACCGGCCTGCCGTTGCTCACCGACCTCCACGAGCCGCACCAGGCGGCCGCGGCCGCCGAGGTGTGCGCCGTGCTCCCCGTGCCCGCGTTCCAGAGCCGGCAGCCCGACCTCGTGACGGCCTGCGCGCGCACCGGCCGCGCCATCAACCTGAAGAAAGGGCAGTGGATGGCGCCGGAGGAGATGCGCGGAGCCGTGGGCAAATGCCGCGCGGTCGGGGCCCCCGCCGTGGCCGTCACCGAACGGGGCACGTTCTTCGGCTACGGCGATCTCGTGGTGGACATGCGGAGCTTCGCGCGGCTCCGGGCTGCTACGGACGCCCCGGCCGTCTTCGACGGCACGCATTCCGTGCAGCGGCCCGGGCAGGCCGATGGGGCCAGCGGGGGCAACCCGGAATGCATCCCGGCGCTGGTGCGGGCCGCCGTGGCCGCAGGCGCGGATGGCCTCTTCATGGAAACGCATCCGGATCCTGCGAGCGCGCCATCCGACCCGACCAACATGCTGCCGCTCGACCGGCTCCGTCCGCTGTTGGTGCAGGTGCTGGAGATCCGCGCCGCCATCACGAGGAAGAGCGTGCATGTTTGAGATTCCGAGCGAACTGGCCCGACGCATCCGCCTGGTAGTGCTGGACGTCGACGGAGTACTCACGGACGGCGGCGTGTTCCTGGGGCGCAACGACGCGGGCGAGACCATCGAGTTCAAGCGTTTCGAGATCACGGACCAGCTCGGCATCAAGCTGCTGCAGTGGGCCGGGCTCGAGGTGGTCTTCGTGAGCGGCCGGGAATCGGGTGCGAACCGCGCCCGCGCGGCCGAGCTGGGCTGTGGGTGCTACGAAGGGCCTGGAGGATTCAAGCTCGCGATCCTGGAGCAGCTGCACGCGGAGCACGGCCTGGGGTGGGAACACACCGCCTGCATCTGCGACGACCTTGCCGACCTGCCCATCCTGACGCGGGCAGTGCTGCCGGTGGCTGTGGCGAACGCAGTGCCCGAGGTGCGGGCCGCGGCGGTTTGGCAGACGAGCCGGCGCGGTGGCGATGGCGCGGTGCGGGAGCTGGCGGAGGCGCTGCTCCGGGCCCGCGGCGACTACGTGGAACGGATCGGGGAATATGTCCGTGAACGGGGCGGGCGCGGCTGACCTGCTGGCTGCGGCCCGGCAGGTCATCCGGCTGGAGGCCGAAGCGCTGCTGGCGATCGAAGCGCGCCTGGACGGGCGCTTCCTGGCGGCAGTGCAGCTGATTGCCGAAGCCCGTGGCCGGGTGATCGTGAGCGGACTGGGCAAGAGCGGCATCGTCGCGCGCAAGATCGCCGCCACCATGACATCGACGGGCACCCCGGCCGTGTTCCTGCACCCCGTCGAAGGCATGCACGGTGACCTCGGAATCGTCGGCCGGGAGGACGTGGCCGTCCTGCTCTCCAGGAGCGGGGAATCGCCCGAGCTCATGGGCTTGCTTGCCTTTCTCGTGCGGCTGGGAGTGGGCGTGGTGGCGTTGACTGGCCGTCCCGATTCTACGCTCGGCCGCGCCGCCAGTGTGGCGCTCGATTGCGGGGTGCCCGAGGAGGCCTGCCCCTACGACCTGGCGCCCACCTCCTCGACCACGGCGGCCCTGGCCATGGGCGACGCGCTGGCCGTGGCGCTGCTGCTCAGGAAGGGCTTCACGCGCGAGGAATTCGCCCGCTTCCATCCGGGCGGCTCGCTCGGCCGGAAGCTGACGCTGCGGGTTTCGGACGTGATGATCGACCGGGACTTTCCCCGGCTCGGCACGGAGGCGCCCATGCGGGAATGCGTGGTGCTGCTGGCCGAGAAGCGGGGCACGGTGCCGATCGTCGATGCCGATGGGCAGGTGGTGGGCGTGGTCACGGCCGGGGACCTGACCCGGCGCATGGAACGCCAGGAGGACATCTTCGACACGCCAGTGCGGGAAGTCATGAACCGCCAACCGAAGCGGGTGCGGAGCGACGAGCTGGCGGCCGGGGCGCTCTTCCTCATGGAGAAGCACGGGATCATGGCGCTTCCCGTGATCGACGCAGCGGATCGGCTGGTGGGAGTGGTGCACCTGCATGATCTTATGCGGGCGAACGTTGTATAAGGAGCGCGGGGCCGGCCGGGAGCCGGCCATGGTACCCGAGGCGCGAGTAATGCGGAATCACCGGGAGTGGATCGGCCTGCTGGCGCTGGTGCTGCTCACCGCCTGTGGCGGTGGCACGCAGGCGGTGATCGCATCGGATTTCCAGAAGCAGGCAGCCGACCGGGTCGGCGTGGGCGCACGCGGGGGGGGGAGCG
>VEPF01000457.1 GCA_012027055.1 Gemmatimonadota bacterium
ATGCCGGCCGAAAGGTGCGGCCCCAGGCTCTTCACCAGCAGCGTGTTCAGGCCGTAGTTCTTGAACGTGGAAACCGTCTTTTTCTGCACTCCGCTGATCTCGTACTCGAAGGTGTTCTGGCTCTGACTGCCGCTCAGCCGCGTGCTGATCTTCCAGTTCTCGGTGGTGCGGCTGGCACTGATGTTCCCGTTCACGCTGTACTGCTTCATGCTGGTCTCGGCGTTGCCATACCCGTTCAGGCCGAGCGAGAAGGTCCAGAAATTCCAGGGGTCGCGCTCGGGTGGCGGCGCTCCCGGTCCGCCCGAGCCGCCGGGACGCGGCGGGCCGCCGGCCGGGGGTTGGGGCGGGAGACCCACGACGAGCCGCTGGCCGTACGGGGTGCGGGCCGCGAACGCGGCCAGGCCGAGCGCGATGGTGCGGGTCAGGCCGCGGCGCAGCGCGTCCTCCGTAGCGTCGGCGCTCGAAATGTAGGACAGCGTGTCGGCCTTCCGCTCGAACTCGCGCAGCCCGAGGAAGGTGAGGGTGTCTCGAACTCGCGCAGCCCGATGAAGGTGAGGGTGTAGCGCGAACCGCCGCCGCCGGTGCTCTGGCTGGTGATCAGGACATGAACCTGGGCATCCGCCCGGTCCCGCATGTGGCTGATCCAGTTGAGCTCCGAGCGCATGAAGTCCATGTCGCACGAGAACACCGGGCAGTCCACGTATACTCGCAATGGTCCGGCCGCGCCGCCCTGGGCCGGCTCCTGCGCCGTCGCCCGCAGCGCCAGGGTAAGCGCGCACAGCGATACGGCCAGACTCGTTCTCTTCCAGTTCATCCGATCTTCCCGGTGGTGGGCAAGGTGAGCTTTCAGCAACACTGCCAAATTGGACGCGTTCGCCGGCATGAAGCGTTCCCGCCGCCGCCGCGCGATTCCGCGCGAGCGGGCGCGAACATGCGGGCAGGCGAAGCGACCGACAATGCCCGGGGGGCGGTCGACGCCGGTCGCGGGACGGATTCACGAACGGGCCGGGTGGCGGTTGCCGGCCGCGGGTGGCGGAGTCACTATGCAGGGCGGGCGATGGGCGTGCTGTGTGCGAGGTGGCGATGAGCAAGTTCGCGAAAGGGAAGTCCTGGATCGAGCACCGCCTGGCGGACGACCTGGAGGTCGATGGCGGGCACTACATCGTCAACCTGGTAGCCAGGAAAGGGACGGGTGTGCAGGGCTACCGGGTCACGGTGGACTACATCCCACACGAAGGTGCGGGCGGCGGGGCCCGGGAGCTGCCGCAGGCAGCCAGCACGGCGGACGTGCACCGGCTCTCTCGGGAGCTGTCCGGCGACCCCCCGGGGCTGGTGGCGCTCTGGCGCGGGACGGGCGCGTGAGCAGCGCGGCCCACCGGGGGAGCCGAGGCCGGCCGGGAAACGTGAGCGCGCCCCTGCTGGTCCACGAAGCCAGCGGCGTGCGCTGGACGGAGGACGGCCACCCGCTCCTGCCGCGCAGCTACGGCGACGCCGCGGGTGAGTACCGGGCGCTGCGCGAGCGCGCGGCCATCGTGGATCGCTGCGACCGCGCGGTCCTGCGCCTGTACGGACGCGACCCGCTGCGGATCCTGCAGGGGATGCTCAGCAACGACGTCACCCTGGCTTCCGCGACCAGGGCGTTGTACGCCGCGCTGCTCACGGCCCGGGGGCGGATGGTGACGGAGCTGCGGGTCTTCCGTCGGGCCGAGGACTTCCTGCTCGAAGTGCCCGCGGCCGCCCTGCCCGGCGTGAGCGACGTCTTCCGACGCTCCATACCGCCGCTCTTCGCGCGCTGGGAAGACCTGAGCGAGGCGTGGCACGTGGTCGGCGTCTACGGGCCCGCGGCGGGCGCTGCGCTGCAATCCGTGCCCGGTACCGCACTCCCGCCCGCGGAGGAGGAGGACGCGGCCGCACCCATGACCGGCCGCGCCGCCCCGGGTCTGGTCGTGACCACGCGCGTGACCGGCGGCGCCGGCTACGACCTGATCCTGCCGGTGCCGGCGGCCGAAGGGCTGTGGCGGGAATTGTTGGAAGCCGGCGTTCGACCGGCGGGCCACGCGCCGCTCGACGTGCTGCGCATCGAGGCGGGAGTGCCCTGGTGGGGCGCCGAGCTGACGGACACGACCATCCCGCTGGAGGCCGGACTGCTGCACCGGGCGATCAGCACCGGCAAGGGCTGCTACACCGGCCAGGAAGTGATCGTCCGCATCCTGCACCGGGGACACGTCAACCGCGAGCTGCGGGGCGTGCTGCTCGGGCAGGGTGCGGGGGTCAGGCGCGACACCCCGCTGCTGGAACCCGGGACGGGGCTGGTGGCTGGGCGGATAACCAGCAGCGCCTGGTCGCCGCGGCTGGACCAGGAGATCGCGCTGGCCTACGTGCGCCGGGGACTGGAGGCGGGCAGCGGACTCGAGGTGGGCGAGCCCGGCGGCCCGGTCGCCCGCCTCACCAGCCTGCCGTTCGCGCTCTGACCGCCCGCCTTCCCGGCCCCGTTCCGCATTGCTGTGCCCCAACCATGCCGCCATCTTCGCCGCAGGCAGGAATGGACGCGGAGGAGCAGTAGATGACCGATCTTGCAGCCCGGGAAGCGCGGCGGGCGCTGGTCCGCCTGAGGCGGGCGGCGGAGAAGGCCGGCCAGGAGTTGGATGCGCTGGCGGGCGCGCTGCGCCACGCCGAGGGCACGGACTTCCCCGCGGCCGACTTTGCCGCCGCGCGGACGCACCTGGATGCCGTGGGCAGCTTCGTGGAGGAGCAGGAACAACGGCTGGAAGAGAAGATCCTGCATGCCGGAGGCATCGAGCCCGGGCGGGTCAGGCGGACCGGCGGATGAGCCACTTCCACCTGTTCCTGCCGTTGGCGCCCGGGACAGACGGCCTTGCAGGCGGTCTGCCGGCAGGCTGCGAACGGCTTGGGCCCGGTCACGTGCGCGGCACACTGTACCGCCTGGATGGGGCGGGCCAGGTACTCATGCTTTACGGTGACACGCCGGTGCCCGGCGAGATCTGGCGCTGTCCCGCGGAGTCGCTGGTCCAGCTCGACCGGCGCGCGGGCACTGCCGAAGGCCGGCGCCGCCGCGTCGCGCGCGCGGTCCCGCCCCACGGCGGCGGCGATCCGGTGCCATGCTGGCTGTACGTGGCCGGGCCGGCCGTCTCACGCGGACTGCTGCCCGACCGACGCGTGCCGGAGGCCGGCTGACCGCGTATTCCGACCGCCCACCACGGGAACGTGGCCGCTCGTCCCGTCCGGCGCGGACCCGCGCGGCCGCCCGGGTCACACCGCCATCGGTCCCGTCTATATTCGCGCAGCCAACCGCCCGAGCAACTCAGGAGATGCCATGGACGGAAGCAACGAGAACAGCCCCGCAATCGAGCTGCGCGGGGTGGGCAAGCGCTACGGGGACTTCGAGGCGGTCAAGCCGCTCGACCTGGTAATCCCGCGCGGCGCGACCTACGGCCTGCTGGGTCCCAACGGGGCCGGGAAGACCACCACCATCCGCATGATCCTCCGCATCATCGCGGCGGACGCCGGCTCGGTCCACATCCTCGGCGAGCCGCAGTCGCAACGCGGTCTGGACCGGGTGGGCTACCTGCCGGAGGAGCGAGGCGTCTACCGCCGCATGCGTGTCCGCCGGCTGCTGGCGTTCTTTGCGGAGCTGAAGGGCGTGCCCGCCCGGGTTTCGCGGGCGCGCATCGACGGCTGGCTCGAACGGCTGGAACTGAGCGCCTGGGCGGAAGCGAAGGTGCAGGAGCTGTCGAAGGGCATGCAGCAGAAGATCCAGTTCATCGGCGCCATCCTGCACGAACCGGACGTGGTGATCCTGGACGAGCCGTTCGCCGGCCTGGATCCCATCAATCAGCGGCTGCTGCGCGAGATCATCAGCGAGCAGCGGCAGGCCGGGCGCACGATCCTTTTCAGCACGCACATCATTGAGCACGCGGAACGGATCTGCGACCACGTGTGCATCATCGCGCACGGTGTGAAGGTGGCCGACGGCACCATGGCGCAGGTCAAGCACGAGCATGGCTCGGACTACATCGGCATCACGCTTGCGGAATGGTCGGCGCAGACGGCGCCGCTGTTGCGGCGGCTGCCGGGAGTGCGCGAGATCCGGGAGCAGGGGAACGACTGCGAGCTGCGGCTGCAGTCGGGCGCCGATCCGCAGCGGGTGCTGGAGGCGCTGGTGGGTGCGGGCGTGCGGTTGCAGCGTTTCGCGGTGACGGAGCCCTCGCTGGAGCAGGTGTTCATCGAACGGGTGGGTGCGCCCCAGGAGGAGCACCTGACCGAGGAGGTAGCGGCCCATGTCTAGGATCGCGCCGGTAGTCCGCCGGGAATTCCGCGAGACGGTCACCAGCCGGGCCTATTTCATCGGCACCGCCCTGGGTCCGCTGCTGATCATCGGCCTGTTCGCGCTCGAGTTCATCGTGTTCGCGAAAGGGGGCGGCGGCAATCACCGCATCACCATCCTGGACGCGAGCCCGGAGCAGCTCGGTCCGCGCATCAGGACGGCACTGGAGAATCCGCCGCCGATGCCGGCGTTCATCGCGCGGCCGGTGTTCCAGATCACCGTCGAGCCCGTGGCGGCCGCCGAGCGCGGCGCCGCGACGGTCCGGCTGCAGGCGAGCGTGTCCGGCCAGCAGCTGGACGGGTTCCTGTGGCTGCCGCCGGACGTGATTGCCGGGGGTACCGCCGAGTACGAGGGGTCCAACGCGACGAACACAGGCGCGATCACGACCGTGAAGGATGCGCTGCAGCGCACGGTGCAGTCGGAGCGGCTGCGCCGGCAGGGCATCGATGAGGTCCAGCTGGGTCGGGCCATGACCCCGGTGAAATTCGAATCGTACAAGAGCGGGGAGCGGGGCGTCACGGGCAATCCGGCGGCCGCGAAGGTGCTGGCCTTTCTGATGTCCTTCGCGATCTACGTCGTGGTGCTGATGTACGGCCAGTCCATCATGAGCGCGGTGCAGGAAGAGAAGCGCGACCGGGTGGTGGAGTTGATCGTGAGCTCGATCCGCGCGCGCGATCTGCTGCTGGGCAAGGTGATCGGCATTGGCGCGGCGGGTGTGCTGCAGATGAGCATCTGGGCGGCCGTGGCGGGCCTGCTGCTGAGCCAGGGGGGCGCGATCGCCGCGCAGTTCGGGGCAGACCCGGGCCTGGTGCAGATACTCTCGCAGCAGAAGATCCTGCCGGCTGTCCCCGCTTCGGCGGGGATCATCTTCGTGGCGTGTTTCGCCGGCGGGTTCTTCCTGTTCGCCACGCTCTATGCCGTGATCGGCGCGATCGTCACCAACGCACAGGAAGCCCAGCAGTTCGTGTTCCCGGTGATGCTGCCGTTCATCGCCGGGCTGTTCATTGCCATGGCCGCCGGGGAGAACCCCAACAGCGCCATGGCCGTGGTCGGCTCCTACATCCCGTTCACTTCTCCGATGGTGTTGCCGGTTCGGGCCGTCACCGCCGGAGTGGGAGTGGTGGAAGGGTTGGTGTCGCTGGTCCTGCTTTTCGGTACCGCGTTCCTGATCATCGGGCTGGCCGCGAAGATCTACCGGATCGCCATCTTCGCGACCGGGAAGAAGCCGACCTGGGCCGAGCTGGCGCGCTGGGTGCGCGCCGACTGACCCCGCCGGAACGCGATCCGGTCGCGAGCGCAGAACGCCCCGCGTGACGGCTGTTCACGCGGGGCGTTCTGCGCCGGGTGGCCGCGCCCGCGTGACGGCTGTTCACGCGGGGCGTTCTGCGCCGGGTGGCCGCGTTTGCCTCAGCTGTTCGGCTTGTCCACCAGCGGCCGTTGCGCCGCGTTCGCCAGTTCCAGCGCCAGGTCGTGGATGTAGCGCGTGATGCGCGTGTAGTGCGGATAGTCGATGTACTGCGGCTCGTCCGTGACCCGGTGGTAGTCCTGGTGCAGTCCGGTGAAGAAGAACGCGATCGGGATTCCGGCGCGGGCGTAGTACACGTGGTCGCTGCGGTTGTACAGGTTGTTGTAACCCGGCCACTGGGACGGCTGGTCGAACTGGTAGTCGAGCCTGAGCGGCTTCGGCTGGCGCGCGTTCACGTCCGCCACCGCCTTGCCCAGTTGCGTCGAGAGCATGCTCGAGCCCACCACTGCCAGGTAATCGGGCCCGCCGCCCGGCAGGTCGCCCGCGGCGCCCCGGCCGATCATGTCGATGTTGAGCTGCGCCACGATGGAGTCGCGCGGCACCGTGGGGTGCTCCACGAACCAGCCGGCGCCCAGCAGGCCGGCCTCTTCCCCGGTGTGCCAGACGAACAGGATCGAGCGCCGCGGCTTGACGGGCGCTTTCGCCATGGCTTCCGCGATCTCGAGCATGGCCATCGAGCCGGAGCCGTCATCGTCCGCACCGTTGGCGACCGAATCGCGCCGCACCGGCCGCGCGGCCCGCAGGCTGTCCAGGTTCACCCGGATGGCGGCGCGCTGCTCGGGGGTGATGTCCTTGAGCTGGTCGCCGACGATGCGCGCCAGGTTCTCGGCCGTGGCGTAGGCCCGCGCGGAGTCATGGTCCACGGGCGTCGCGGTGAAGCCCACGTGATCGTTGTGCGCGCCGATGGCGACGTACTCGCCGGCCAGCTGCGGATCGCTGCCGCGAATCACGGCCACCACGTTGCGCGCGTACTGCGGCACCGCCTGCTCGACGTAATCCAGGCGGGCGCGCACGGCGCCACCCTGAGTCCCGGGCGTCAGCCCCGCGAGGGGCTTACCCAGCAACCGGGCCGCGGCCGCGGCCGTGATCCGGAGCGTCACGGGCGAAGGCGGCGGCTGCGGCACGCCCGCGCGGCTCAGGAGCCGGCCGGGTTGTTGAGGGCGGCGCGCGCGGCCGGGCTCCGCGTCTCCAGGTCCACCGTCGCGCTCGCGGCCGCGCCCGCGAAGCGCGGAGCGTCTCCAGGTCCACCGTAGCGATCGCGGCCGCGCCCGCGAAGCGCGGCGGCACGCCGAAGCCGGGCCGGCCCCGCGCCACGCCCGCCGGGGTCGCGCCGGCCGGCGCGGGCGTGAGGATCACCAGCTTGCCCGCGGCCTGCTCGGCGCTGATCTGCGCCAGCGTGTCGCCCACGACGCCGCCGTAGACCGCCTGCGCCGACTCGAACGGCCGCGCCGGGGTGCGACCGGGCACGGCCAGGTAATCGATGTTCCAGCGGAGCGGCTGGCCGTCGGCGCTCAGCTCGGACCGGTCCGTGTATTTGCGGACCACCGCCGGCAAGCCCTGGAACCAGGTGCCCGCATCACCCGCGGGCTGCAGTCCGAGCCGCTCCAGTTCCTGCGCGATGTAGGCGGTGCCCTTGAAGTTGCCCTCGCGGCCGAACTGCCGGCCCTGCATCGAGTCGTCCGCGAAGATGTAGAGCCGCGTCTGCAGATCGGCCTCGGTGATCTCGGCCGTGGTCGGGCGGGGCGCGAGCTTCAGCGGATAGCCGTTACCCGGCGCGGGGGCCTGTGCGGCAACTCGGCCGGCCGGCAGCAGGATGAGGCAGAGCATACCGAAGGTGAGACGTCGCCTGGCGTGGTGCATGCTGGCTCCGTGGTGAATGATTCGGGGTTCCATCCGGCTACCTCCGAGGCTGATCCATGGTTCGCGTGCGGTCGAGGCCGCAGGGGCGCATGCCCCGGACCGGGATGCGGGCCGCGCACTCGCCGGGGCGATGCGCCGCGCGCCGGGAGCCAGCGCCCGCAACCGGCCGTCCGCCGCGGGTGGGGCGGTCAGTGACCGCCACCCATGCCACCCATGCCGGGGCCACGCTGCGCGAACCGCGTGTTCACGACGTTGTTGTAGATGGATCCGAACCGGTAGCTCATGCCCAGGTTCAGCCGCAGTCGGTGACCGGTGCTCTGCTGCCGGCGGTTGAGCAGCACCTCGTCGTCCGAGAGCTCGCCGCGCGGAAGGGAAAGCTGGTCACGCACCCGCTCGTACGACCCTCCCAGGTCAAGCGACAGCCCACGGGCAAGGTTGATGCCCAGGTTTCCGTTCACCTGGATGTTGTTGAAGCCCAGGTCATGGAGGTAACTGCCATACTCCGTGGCCAGCTCGGCGGCGCCCCACGGCTGCTGGATGGCGTACGAGATGTCCACCGACTGGTTGAAGAGCGTTTCTGCCATCTTGAAGAACAGCGTCTCCTCGGTGTAATCGCTCCGCATCACTCCGGCCGTATAGCGCAACGTGAAGGCGCGGCGGCTCGACTCGCGGTACGGGAACAGGTTGTACTCGATGGCGGGCGCGAAGCGCAGGTTGAGGTCGTAGTTGGAGTAGACTGACGAAAGCACGGCCGCCGTCACGCCCAGCGACAGGTGCGGCGTGACGCTGCGCACGACCAGGGTGCTCGCCTCCCAGTTGTGATTCGCGTCCGTCACGGTGCGGTCGGAGAGCTCGATTTCCGTGAAGTTCTTGCGGCCGGAGATGCCGATGGTGGCCTTCCAGACCTCGGTCGTCCGGTTCGCCGAAAAGGAGCCGTTCAGCATGTAGCTCCTGCGGGTGGCCTGCTCGTTCAGGTTCCCGTTCAGACCGGCGCGGAAGTTCCAGTAGTTCCACGGATCGTGGCCGGCGGCCGCGGTGCCGGCCGTGGCGGGGCCAGCGGTCGGCTGCCGGATGCTCCCCTCGATGGCCGGCCGTGGCGGGGCCAGCGGGCGGCTGCCGGTAGCTCACCTCGATGCCTTCCTCCTGCGGCGTGCCCGCGATGTACGGCAGCAGGCCCAGCTTCATGGTCCGCACCAGGCCCCGCCGCCGCAGTTCCTCGGTGTCGGTGGACTTCGAATCGTAGGTGAGGGTATCCGCGCGCCCGGCCAGCTCCCGGTTGCCGATGAAATGCAGGCGGTACTGGCGGCCCCCGGCGCCAGCCATCTCCTCCGTCACCAGCAGGTGGATCTGGGCGTCCTGCCGCAGCCGTACGTAAGTGACGAAGGGGATCTCCCGGCGGA
>VEPF01000241.1:0-5659 GCA_012027055.1 Gemmatimonadota bacterium
GTGCGGAACTCCGCGGGCAACAGCGCATCGGCCAGTCCGTGCCGCGGGAAGGCGCGGCGGCGGGGGTAGGTGCGGCGGAGCTCGCGGAACGCGGCCGCGCGCGCCGCGGGCGGGAGCGCGAGCAGCGTGCGCATGCGCGCGTCGTCCTGCTCGATGTCGTAGAGCTGCCGGGTGAGCGCGTGCAGCCACTGGGTCTCGGGCAGCGGCGGCGGCGGCTCGAGGCGCAGCCCGTCGCCGGGCGCGGCGGCGAGCGCGGTGCGCGCGTCCCAGGCCGGCTCCAGGCCGAGCTCCTGCACCAGCGCATCGTGCAGCATGAGCGTGCCGTTCACCTTCCCATCCCAGGAGTACCCGGCAATGTGCGGCGTGGCCAGGTCGGCGAGCGCGTGCAGCGCGGGATCCGGCTCGGGCTCGCCCTCCCACACGTCGAGCAGCACGGCGCCGGGCCGGCCGGCCGCGAGCGCGCGGGCGAGCGCGGCGTTGGACACGACCGCGCCGCGGCTGCTGTTCAGCAGCCAGGCCTCCGGCCGCAACTGCGCCAGTGCGGACTCCGCGATCAGGTGCCGCGTCGGCCAGGGGCCGGCGGTGGTGAGCGGGACGTGGAGCGTGACGACGTCGCTTTCGGCCAGCACCAGTTCCAGCGAGACGTACCCGTGCGTGCGGCCGGCCCGTTCCGCCGCGTCCGCGAGCGGCGGGTCATTGCATAGCACGCGCGCCCCGAAGGCCGGCAGGCGTGCGGCCAGCCGCGCGCCGATGTTGCCGCAGCCGATGATGCCAACGGTCCGGCCGCGCAGGGGCTGGCCGGTGCGCACCGCGAGCGTGAGCAGCGCGGCCAGCACCCACTCCACCACCGACTCGGCATTGCTGCCGGGCGCGTGCCGGAAGACGATGCCCGCCTGCCGCAGCGCGGGCAGGGCGACGTGGTCCGCGCCGATGGTGGCGGAGCCGACGAACGAGAGCCGGCTGCCCGCGACCAGGGCCGCGTCCACGCGGGTCACGCTCCGCACCAGCAGCACGTCCGCGTCCCGCACCAGCGCGGGCGTGAGCGCGGTGGCGGGCACGGCACGCACCTCGCCGAAGCGGCCGAACGCGGCCGCGACCAGCGGGATGTTCTCGTCGGCGACGATCCGCAGCACGTGCTCCTAGAGCCCGACCTGTTGGAAGAAATCGTTCCCCTTGTCATCCACCAGGATGAAGGCCGGGAAATCCCGCACTTCGATCTGCCAGACGGCCTCCATGCCCAGCTCGGGGAAGTCGATGCATTCGACCTTCGTGATGTTGTCCTGCGCGAGCACGGCGGCCGGGCCGCCGATCGACCCGAGATAGAAGCCGCCGTACTTCCGGCAGGCGTCGGTCACCTGCTGGCTGCGGTTCCCCTTGGCGATCATGATGAGGCTGCCGCCGTGGCTCTGCAGCAGGTCCACGTAGCTGTCCATGCGGCCGGCGGTGGTGGGGCCGAACGAACCGGAAGCCATGCCCACGGGCGTCTTGGCCGGACCCGCGTAGTAGATGGGGTACTGCTTCAGGTACGCCGGCAGCTCCCCGCCCGCAGCCAGGATCTCCTTGAACTTCGCGTGCGCGATGTCGCGGCCCACGACGATGGTGCCCGTGAGCAGCAGGGCGTCGCCGACCTCGAGCTGCGACAGCTCGCGGAGCGTCTCCACGAGCGGCTTCGCGAGATCGATGCGGTGCCCGTGCTCGTGCCGGGCGGTGCGGAAGCGCTCCGGGATCAGGTCCTCCGGGTGCCGGTCCAGCTCCTCCACGAACAGCCCGTCGCGCGTGATCTTCGCCCTGATGTTGCGGTCCGCGGAACAGGAGACCGCCATGCCCACGGGGAGGCTGGCGCCGTGGCGCGGCAGGCGGATCACCCGCAAATCGTGCGCGAAGTACTTCCCGCCGAACTGCGCGCCGATGCCGAGCCGCTGCGCCGCGGCGAGCAGCTTCTGCTCGAGCTCCAGGTCGCGGAACGCGCGGCCGTGCTCGTTGCCGGTGGTGGGCAGGCCATCCAGCTCGCGGGCCGCGGCCAGCTTGGCGGCCTTGAGGGTGGCGTCCGCACTGGTCCCGCCGATCACGAAGGCGATGTGGTACGGCGGGCACGCGGCGGTACCGAGCGTCTTCATCCTGCCCACCAGGTACTGCTCCAGTTTCTCGGGTGTCAGCAGCGCCCTGGTCTCCTGGAAGAGCATGGTCTTGTTGGCGCTGCCGCCGCCCTTGGCGATGAACAGGAACTTGTAGGCGTCTCCGTCCACGGCGGCGATGTCGATCTGCGCGGGCAGGTTGGTGCCGGTGTTGCGCTCCTGGTACACGGTCAGCCCGGCGGTCTGCGAGTAGCGCAGGTTCTCCTCCGTGTACGTGCGGTAGATGCCGTACGCGAGCTGCGCTTCGTCGCCCCCGCCGGTCCACACCTGCTGTCCCTTCTTGGCGATCACGGTGGCGGTGCCGGTGTCCTGGCAGATGGGGAGCTGGAACCGGGCCGAGACCACCGCGTTCCGGAGCATGGCCAGCGCCACGCCGCGGTCGTTGTCGGACGCCTCCGGGTCCGCGAGGATGGCCGCGACCTGCTCATTGTGGGAACGGCGCAGCAGGAACGAGACGTCCCGCATGGCCTCGTGCGCGAGCACCGCGAGCGCTTCCGGCTCGACGCAGACGACGCTCCGCCCGCTGAACTCCGCGGTGTGCACGTAGCGCTCGGAGCCCGCCAGCTGCCGATACGGGGTGTGGTCCGGCGCGAGCGGGAACGGCTCCTGGTAGACGAACTGCGGCATCGCAACCCTCCTGGGAATCGGGCCGGCCCGGGCGGTCACGCGCGGCCCGGCCGGCATGCCTCAACATAGGGAGGCGGCCGCCCGGCGGCAGCGGCGGGCGCGCGCCTTCGCCCGCGCCCGGCCTGACCGGCGGTGTCGGGAGGAACCGGCGAGTCGGAGGCGCTACGCGGCGGGGCGCTTCAGCTCGAGCACGATGCGGATCAGCGCGCGGTCGCGCGCGTTGGTGCAGGGCCGGCCGCAGGCTTCCAGGTCGGCCAGCGAGAGGCAGTGGCCGGGACACTCGATGGTGGCGCGCAGCGAGGGCCAGTCCGCGCCCGGGTGGTCCGGCAGCAGGTGGTGCAGGCGGCTGGTCAGGACCGATACCGTGCTGCCGCAGCGGTGCTCGAAGACCAGCAGGTTGGCGTCCGGCACGCGCAGGATGCCCTGGAACCCGAGCAGCCGCGTGCCGGGATCGCGGACGAACTCTTCCCAGGTGCGCCAGGCGTGCGTGCACGCGCCGCAGCGGGCGAACGGCTTGGGCTCGGTCTCCATGGGAGCATCATACCCGCGGGACGCGCCGCCGGCACCGGCGGCGTCCGCCGGGGCCTGGACCCGATGGCTCGAGCAGCGCCCGCCGCCGAGTGTTCGCGGTGGCAGGCGCGACCTGAGTCCGCGTCACTTGCAGGTGGTGCTCTTGCCCTTGGTGGTGCAGGTGATGGTCCTGCTCGCCGTCCCCTGATTGCCAGCCGCATCGTACGCGATCAGGATCACCGTGTACGTACCCTTCGCCGAGTACGTCGTGGTGGGATTGCGAACGGTTGCGGTGGTGCCGTTCCCGAAGCTCCAGCTCCAGGCCGTCACGGCGACGTTGTCCGTGCTTTGATCCGTGAACGAGCATCTGTTCTTGGCGCAGCTAACCGCAAATGCAGCCGTCGGTGCCGTGACATCCGGCGGCGGCTCGCTGGTGCCCGGATCGATGCTCACGCCGAACCGGGACAGGATCGGTGCGATGGGGTTGGCGATGGTCCGCGTGCTGCTCCCTGCGAACAGCAGCCCGACCAGGCCGTTCGATGCATCATCCGTGACGATCAGCGAGCCGGAGTCGCCGCCGCCGCTGAACGTGCCGGGCGCGATCCCGAGTTGCCCGTTGAAGTAGGCCGACGCGATGCAGAACAGGTTCATGAACGTCTCGTAGCACACTTCCACGGTGACGTTCAGCTCGCTCACGGTCCCGTGCGTGAGAGCGGTGGTCCGGCCGAACTTCTTGACCGGCAGGTTCAGCGTGGCGGTCACCACCGAGGTACCCGGCGCGCCGTAGGCGTACGTGGGAGTCGCACCGAGCACAGCTCCCGCGCTCACCAGCGCGATGGCCGCGTCCATCAGGTTGTCGCCGCTCAGGCTCATGTCGATCGGCTCGAAATCGAACAGAGTGCCGATCGTCGAGGCTGCGGTGCCTCCATCGTAGGGACCGGGCTGATAGATGGCGTCTCCGATCGCGCCGTCGTTCGAGTTCGCCAGGACGTGGTTGTTGCTGAGAATGAACACGCTGCCGTCCGGCTTCCGAACCCGCGCCCCGATGGTGCCCGCCGTGATGTCGTGATGCCCGACCGAGAATCCGTTCGGCGCCGGCCGCTGGTACGTGGTCGTGTTGTAGTAGTCCGACGCGAGGATGAGCCCGGTCACGACCACGTTCACCGGGTAGCCCTCGAGCCGGGCGGGAATCTGCGCCGCCGTCGCGTGGCCGGGGGTCACGGCGTACACCGTGATCGATTCCTCGCCGCCAGTACCCAGGTGGATGCCGGTGCCGATGATCCCCTCCTTGCGCAACAGCCCCGGCGTGTAGCGGTTCTGCACCGCCACGATGCCGGGACCCGGCACCCTCGCCGCCTGCATGGACAGCCCCGCAGCGAGCGGCCCGTACTCATCGACGCACGCGGCCGTGGACAGCGCCAGCAGGAGGGCAGCAGACGTCGCATACCGAAGCATCGACATAGACTCCTCCATCCCCGGAAGGGATCCTGGACTGCCGAGATCCATATCCCGCACGGTCGGTGCTGAGCGCCGGCCGGGATCAGCTGGGCACGGAGGCCGCCGGGGAGAGCGCCGCCAGGGTGAGTCTGGACGGCGGGGGAGATCGGGGGTACACGGCCCTCGACGGCCGTGCTGCTACACTAAGGCGAGCAGGTGCGGATTGAAAGGATCGCGTCCGCGGAAGAGCCGTCGGGCGGAGGAAATGCGGCGCGCGCGCTCAGGCCGGCGGGAGCTCCCGGGCCTGGTGCAGGCGCTGCACCAGCCCGATCAGCTCGCGGTCGCGGACGTTGCGGCACTGCAGCTCGCAGCGGGCGTTGTCGCCCAGCTGGATGCAGTGGCCGGGACACTGGTCGCTGCCGCGCAGCGAGGGCCAGCCGGCGGCCGGGTGGTCGGGTAGCAGGTCGCGCAGGCGTTTGCTGAGCACGGAGACCGAGCTGCCGCAGCTGTGCTCGAAGACCAGCAGGCTCGCGTCCGGCACGCCGCCGATGGCCTGGAGGCCGAGCAGCCGGAGCTCCCGGTCGGCGACGAAGTCGTCCCAGGTGCTCCAGGGTTGGCGGCAGGAGCCGCAGGTCTTGAACGGCGCGGGATCCGGCATCCGGGCAACTTATGATCCGGAGGCCGGTTGCACCACCACTGCCCCGCCCCGAAGCGCGGTTTCCCGCGCGCCGCCGGCTGGATTGATTGTCCATCGGCGCGTTCGTACTGTAGGGTGTGGCTGCACACTGCGAGTGTGACATGGCCGACGTCCGCGTTCCCGCCGTCGCCGGACTGTTCTATCCGGCCGATCCCCCGACGCTCCGTTCCCTGGTGCGCCAGCTGCTGGCGGCCGCGCGGCCGGCCGCGGTCCAGGGCGCGCGCCCCGCGGCGCGGCTCGTGGCGCCCGCGGG
>VEPF01000241.1:5669-8905 GCA_012027055.1 Gemmatimonadota bacterium
GTGCCGGTCGAGCCGTTGCCGGCCGCGACCGCGACCGCGCTGCGCATCAGCGCCAGCGACGGCGCGCATGCGCCCGAGCACAGTCTCGAGGTCCAGCTCCCGTTCCTGCAGGAGGTGCTCGGCGAGGTCGCGATCGTGCCGCTGCTCACCGGAGCGGTGGGCCCGGATGACGTCGCCCGCGCGCTGCTCGCGCTGCGCACCCCGGAGACCTTGATCGTGGTCAGCTCCGACCTGAGCCACTACCTCCCGTACCAGGAAGCCGGGCGGCGGGACCGGGGCACGGCGGCGGCGATCGCGCGGCTGGACGGGGCCGCGGTCCGGCGCGCGGACGCGTGCGGACAGACGGCGGTGCAGGCGCTGCTGCTGGCCGCACGCCGGTGGCGGCTGCAGGCGCGCGTGGCCGATCTGCGCAACTCCGGCGACACCGGCGGCGGGCGGGGCGAAGTAGTGGGCTACGGCGCGTTCGTGTTCACGGCCAGGGACGCGGCGCAGTGATGGCAGGGTGGCCCACCCGGTTCCACGCCCCGCTCCCCGACGGGCGGGTCCGGTGCGACCTGTGCCCGCGTCACTGCCAGCTGCGCGCCGGCCAGCGCGGGCTTTGCTACGTGCGTGCCAACGAGGGCGGCGCGGTGGTGCTCACCACCTGGGGCCGGTCCAGCGGCTTCTGCATCGATCCCATCGAGAAGAAGCCGCTGTACCACTTCCTGCCGGGCACGCCGGTGCTTTCCTTCGGCACGGCCGGCTGCAACCTGACCTGCCGCTTCTGCCAGAACTGGGGGATCTCGAAGGCCCGGCAGGAGGACGCGCTGCTGGCGCGCGCCACGCCCGCCGCCATCGCGGCCGCGGCCGCGCGCTGCGCGTGGCGGCGCGTGGCCGTTTCACGTACAACGAACCGGCCATCTTCCACGAGTACGCGGTGGACACGGCGGCGGCCTGCCACGAGCTGGGCCTCCGCACCGTGGCCGTGACCGCGGGATACGTCTGTCCCGAGCCGCGCGCCGAGTTCTACGCGCACATGGACGCGGCCAACGTGGACCTGAAGGCGTTCACGGAGCGCTTCTACCGCGAGCTGTGCAGCGGCTCGCTCGCGCCGGTGCTCGACACGCTCCGCTACATCCGCCACGAGACCGGCACCTGGCTGGAGCTCACCACGCTGCTGATCCCGGGCGCGAACGACTCGGACACGGAGCTGGACGAGCTGACCGGCTGGGTGGTCGCGGAGCTGGGGTGCGACGTCCCGCTCCACTTCACCGCCTTCCACCCCGACTTCCGGCTGCGCGACCGGCCGCCCACGCCCGCGGCCACGCTGCAGCGCGCCCGCGCCATCGCGTGGCGCAACGGCGTGCGCTACGCGTATGCCGGCAACGTGCGCGACCCGGATGGCGGCCGCACGCTCTGCCCGGCCTGCGGCGCGGCCGTGATCGGCCGGGATGGCTTCGAGGTGCGGGACTGGTCGCTGCGCGGCGGCGCGTGCGCGGCCTGCGCCACGCGCATTGCCGGCGTGTTCGAGGCGCTGCCTGGCACCTGGGGCGCGCGCCGGCAGCCTGTGCGCCTCGACTGAGCGCGGACTGCCTTGCCCCGTGCCCGCGCGCGGCCGCACCTTCCGCGCGGGACCGTCGGAGAGGAACTCATGGACAACCGCATCCGGCCCGGCTTCGCCGCCGCCCTGGTCATGGTTTCGCTCGCGACCATGCCTGCGGGCGTGGCCCGGGCGCAGGCGCCGCGGGACGGCTGGTCGTGGCAGGGCGAGCTGACCGGGGTGGTGACGGCCGGGAACGCCGAGGCCTACACCTTCGGCATCGGCTCCGCACTGGCGCACCGCCATGGCAAGAACCTGCTCAAACTGGAAGCCGGCGGGCTCCGTACGGAGTCCGTGATCGTGAAACGCGAGGCTTGGGGCAGCGCGGAATCGTATCGCATCGTGCGGAACGAGAACCGCGAGAAGACCGCCGAGGCGTACTTTGCGCGCGGCCGGTACGACCTGGCCTTCGCCGACCGCCTGTTCGTCTACGGCGGTGTGGACTGGATGCGCAACACGTTTGCCGGCATTGCCAGCCGGACGGTGGCGGCCGCGGGCGCGGGCAATACCTGGGCGGACAGCCGGAGCACGCGCTTCAAGACCAACCTGGCCGCGACCTGGACGTTCCAGCAGGACGTGGTGGATGACCCGAACGTGGCCAACCGGTTCGCGGGGCTGCGCGCCGGCTGGGAGTTCTGGCACCGGCTGACGGCCACCACCGAGGTCGAGAGCCGGCTGGTCGGGGACATGAGCCTGGACCAGACGGACGACGTGCGCGCCGACATCACCAACTCGCTGGCGGTGGCCATCAACAGCCGGCTCGCGCTCAAGCCCAGCCTGCAGGTGCTGTGGCGCAACCTGCCGGCGCTCAAGGAAGTGCCGCTGTTCACGGCGGCCGGCGCGCCGCTGCACGACACGGTGTTCGCGCCGCTGCAGAAGACCGACCTGCTGTTCCGGCTGGCACTGGTGGTGAAGCTTTAGCCCTGCCCCGGGGGGCGGCGGGGAACTCGGGAAGGAGCGGCGGCCATGAGCGGTGCCGAGCGGCGTTACACGGATCAGGAGTTCGCGGCCATCATCGAGGCGGCGGCCGCGCAGCCGGCCGGCGCGGCCCGCGCGCTGCCGGCCCGGTCCGGCCTCACGCTCGCGGAGCTGCAGGCCATCGCCGCGGAAGTGGGCGTGGCACCGGATGCGGTCGCGCGGGTGGCGCGGCTGCTGCCGCTGCAGCCTGCGAGCGAGGCGGCAAGGCTGGCGGGCGGGCCCGCGACCGTGCAGCTGGAGTTCGCGCTCGAAACCGCCGCGGACGAGGACGCGGCCAATCGCGCGGTGGCGGCAATCCGGCGCATCGTGGCCCAGCAGGGCACGATGCAGCGCACGGGATCGGTGGTGGAGTGGCGGAGCGATCCCGGGACCAGCACCCTGGCCGTGAACATCACCACCGCGGAAAACGGCACCCGGGTGTCGCTGCTGCTGGACCGGCGGGGGACCGCCGCGCTGCTCACGGCCTCGTCCATCCTCGGGGCCGGGATCTCCTTCGGCCTCACCGGCGCCATCCTGGAGCCCACCGGCGTGGTCGCCATTGGCGCGCTGGCGCTCGGCATTGGCGGCACCGCCGCGGTGGCCGCCCGGGCCATCTGGTCCGGCTCCACCCGCCGCTGGCTGCGGCTGCTTGCCCGCCTCACCGGCGGCGTGGCCGAAGCCCTCGAGCCCCCCGCCCCAC
>VEPF01000295.1 GCA_012027055.1 Gemmatimonadota bacterium
GTCTGGACGACCGCTGGCAGACCGACGTCGAGACCGAGCTTCACGGCTATGGTGTTCACCGAGAACTTCAGTGCTTCGCGCAGGGTCAGCGGACCGCGGAAATCCGGGTCGTAGTTCTTGGGTGCGTAGGTGGTGCCGTCCTCCAGTTCGACGGCGAGCGGCGCATCGTACATCACCGTTGCAGCCGTAACCCCGTGGGCGATCGCGGCCGCGTACACGAATGGCTTGAAGGTCGAACCGGCCTGGCGCAGAGCCTGCGTCGCCCGGTTGAACTTGGAGTCCTGGAAGTCCCTGCCTCCGATCAAGGCGCGAATGTCACCCGTGGCCGGGTCGAGGGCGATGAAGGCGCCCTGGATGTAAGGGGTTTCAGTCGCCGTACCGGCGCCCGGCAGGGTGATGGCGCGGGATAGCTTCTCACCGCGGTAGCCCGGTGCGGCTTCGATCCGGGCCCAGCCCGAGTCCATGACGGTCCGGGCATAGCGCTGCTGTTCGAGATCGAGCGTGGTGTAGACCTGAAGGCCCTGGTTGTACAGGTCGGGCCCGTAGCGGCTCTCGAGCGTGGTGCGGACCCACTCGACGAAGTAGGGTGCGATGGTGCCGATCTCAGTGCCGTGCCGCTCCGTGGGAAGCGGCTCCGCGCGCCAGCGCGCCAGTTCCTTCCGGGGCAGGTATCCCTGCCGCACCATCAACCCCAGCACCAGGTTGCGCCACTGCCGCGTCAGCACCGGGTTGATGAAAGGGGAGTAGCGGCCGGGCGCGTTGATGGCCGCCGCCAGCATCGCGGCTTCGGCCGGATCCAGCTCGATGGCCGGCTTGCCGAAATAGTGCTGCGAGGCGGTCTCGATGCCCCGCCAGCCATGGCCGTAGTTGACCTGGTTGATGTATGCCTCGAGGATCTCGTCCTTGCCGTAGACGGCCTCGATATCCTGCGCGACCTTCAGCTCCTTGAGCTTACGAGTGAGCCGGTGCTCGAAGCCGATCTGCTGCTCGAACATGTGGCGCGCGAGCTGCTGCGTGATCGTGCTCCCGCCGCCCGCCCGGCGATTCAGCAGCAGCCCCATGCCCGGCACCCGCACGATGGCCGCGCGAATGAAGCCGCGCAGGCTGAACCCGTGGTGCCTGTAGAAGCGCTTGTCCTCGACTGCCACGAACGCGTGCTTGACGTAATCGGGCAGCGTTTCGATCTCGACGGGCGTGCGCCGCTCCTCGAACAACTCGGCGATCAGCTTGCCGTCGTGGTCGAAGATCTTCGTGGACTGCTTCGGTTCCCAGACGTAGATCTGGGCGATGGACGGACAGTCGCGACAGACGGAGCCCCAGGCACCCACCAGCAGGCCGGCGGCCAGCGAGCCCATGGCCGCGCCGGTCACGACCACCACCGCAACCGTCCCCGGGTGCGCCGACAGCCAGCGCCGCAGGCGCGCCCGCCTGGCCCGCGGCAGGGCTCCCAGCGCAGCCCAATCGACTCGGCGCCGCGCCACGCTTCAACTGCCCCGTACCGCGGCCAGGATTGCTCCGAGCGCGGTGTGGATGTGCGGGTTGCCGGCAAGGATGGCGCCCGGTCCGATCACGTCATGGTTGCCATCCAGACGGGTGACGACGCCCCCAGCTTCGCGAATCATCAGCACCCCGGCCGCCACATCCCAGGGTGCCAGCGAGAGCTCCCAGAAACCGTCCAGCGCGCCCATGGCAACGTGGCAGAGGTCAACCGCTGCGGCGCCCGCGCGCCGGACCCCGGATGTGACCCGCAGGACGGCACCGAGTTGGGGCAGGTACTCGGGGATGAAGCGCGGCACCTTGAAGGGGAACCCAGTTCCGATCAACGACTGCTCGAGCCGGTCGATCGCGGAGACGTGAATCGGCGCGCCGTTCCAGTAGGCGCCGCCGCCGTGCGTGGCAAACCACTCCTCTCCGCTCGCGGTGTTGCGTACCACCCCGGCCACGGGGCGGCCGCGGTGCAGCACCGCGATGGACACCGCGTACATCGGGTACGCATGGAGGTAGTTGGTGGTTCCATCGAGCGGGTCCACCACCCAGAGCCACTCTGCGTCTGGCGTGTCGGCGTTTGCACCCGGTGCAGTGCTGGCCTCTTCCGCGAGCACGGCGTGCCCGGGGAAATCGGCGCGGACCCGATCCACGATCACGGCTTCAGCCTCGCGATCGACGTGCGTAACGAAGTCCGCCCAGCCCTTCTCCGCCCAGGCCTCGGCGCCGAAGGAGCGGAGGTGGTGGTGATGGACGGAGGCCGCCGCAGCCGCAGCCGCTCGGGCCGTCGCGAGAACGCGGTCGTTATTCATTCCGGTCTGGTTTGCCACTCGGTCACCGGGGCGTAATTTAGCCCGTGCCCGCCCGCGGGCCAGTCAGGAAGGCCGCGGGGACAGGCTCCCGTGGACGGGGCTCCGCTGGCTGACCGACCGAGGGAGGTCGTCATGGAGTGGCTGGGCAATGCGCTGCAATGGGTGTGGGACCTACTGGTCCAGCAGGGCGAGGTGTTCCTCCGGCTCTGCCTCGCCGCCGCCCTGGGCGGCCTGATCGGGCTGGAACGGGAAGCGAGCGGCAAGCCCGCCGGATTCCGCACCAACCTGCTGATCTGCCTGGGCGCGGCGCTCCTGACCGAGCTGTCGCGGTTCGTCGCCCTCGAGCCGGGCAGCGCGAACCAGTTCCGGGCCGACCCCGGGCGGATCGCGGCGCAAATCGTGAGCGGCATGGGATTCCTGGGTGCCGGCACGATCATGAAAGCGCGCGGCGCGGTGACCGGCCTGACCACGGCCGCCACGCTCTGGGTGGTCGCAGCGATCGGCATGGCAGTCGGCGCCGGTGCCTACGTGCCGGCGTTGCTAGCCACGACGATCGTGATGTTCGCACTCTTTCTCCTGTATCGGGTGGAGGAGCAACTGCTCAAGGCGCGGCCCCAGGACCGCACGCTGGAAATCACTCTGGGCGTACACGATCTGGACCTGACCAAGCTGGAGGCGGCGATCAGGGCGGCGCGCCTGCAGGTGATCTCGGTCAACGTGACTCGCCACGATGACAGCGCGCTCGCGGCGTTCCAGCTGCGGGGTCCGGACGATCGCTACCCCGCGCTGGTCCAGGCTTTGCTCGGGGGCCGGGGCGTGCACCGGGTGGCGCTGCTCTGATGGCGGCCAGCGCGGGTCGGACCTATCTTGACACCACCGCCGGGCGCGAGCTCGCGTCGGGCTATCGGTACCCCAGGCAGCGGCAACTCCCATGATCGATATCTTCAAGTCGGCGATCCAGCGGGGTGCATCGGACATCCACATCAAGGCGGGCGACGTCATCCGCGTCCGCATTGACGGTCTGCTCCAGCCGCTCACCCAGCAGCGCCTCACGCCGGCGCAGGTCGAACAGATCTGCGCGCAGTTGATGCCGGAGAAAGACCGGGACCAGCTCCCCCACCTGCGCGACTACGACTGCTCCTGGGGCGTACCCGGAGTGGGCCGCTTCCGCGTCAACATCCTGCGGCAGCGCGGCACACTCATGACCGTGCTGCGGGTCATCCCCTTCGACGTGCCGACGTTCGAGGCGCTGCGGCTGCCGTCGGTGCTGGCGCGCATCGCGCTGGCCGAGCGCGGCCTGGTGCTGGTCACGGGGGTGACCGGTTCCGGCAAGAGCAGCACCCTGGCCGCCATGGTGGGCTACATCAACCAGAACCGGAAGCGGCACATCATCACGCTCGAGAATCCCATCGAGTTTCTGCACCGGGATGTGCATTGCTCGATCACCCAGCGTGAGATCGGGATGGACACGGACAGCTTCGACTCCGGGTTGCGCGGCGCCCTGCGCGAGGACCCGGACGTGATCCTGATCGGCGAAATGCGGGACACCACCACCATCGACACGGCTTTGAAGGCCGCGGAGACCGGGCACTTGGTATGCTCCACGCTGCATACCACCAACGCCGTGCAGACCGTCTCGCGCGTCATTGCCGTGTTCCCGCCGCACGAGCAGGAGATGGTGCGCATCCGGCTGGCGGAGAACCTGGTGGCGGTCATCAGCCAGCGGCTGCTGCCGCGCAAGGATGGACGCGGCCGCGTGGTGGCCGCCGAGGTGCTGGTGGTGACTGCCACCATACGCGAGGCGATCCTGGACCCGCTCAAGGCGCCGGAGATCATGGACCTGATGGCGGAAGGGCGGGAGCAGTACGGGTCTCAGACCTTTGACCAGCACCTGATGGACCTGCTCCAGGACGACCTGGTTTCCTACGAGGTGGCACGCGCCGCCGCCAACAACCCATCGGACTTCGAACTGAAACTGCGAACCCTTGTCTGAGCCAACGTTCAGCGACCGGCTGGCGGGTGTCTTCCTCCCCGTCACCACCGATTTCGACGAACTCACCGGCGATGTGGCGCCGGTCAGCTTCCGCGATAACCTGCGTAAGTGGGTGCGCCAGCCAATCGACGGGATCCTCCTGTTCGGATCGACCGGCGAGGGCGTGCTGCTGGATGAAGACGAGAAGAGCCGCCTGGCCGGGTTCGCGCGGGAGGTGGTCCCGGCCGGCTTCCCCTTGTTGGCCGGCGTAGGCGCGGATTCCACCCGGGCCACGATTCGCCAGGCAAAAGCGAAGGCCGCGCAGGGCGTGGATGGCGTGCTCGAGCCTCCGCCCTGGTACTTCGGGCCTTCTCTCTCGCCCGCGGCGCTGGCCGCGCATTTCCGCGAGGTGGCCGATGCCTCGCCCGTGCCGGTGCTCATCTACCACATGCCGAAGTACACGAAGGTGCTGCTGGAACCCGGGCTGATCGGCGAGTTGACGCGGCACCCCAACATCGTGGGCGTGAAGGACTCATCGGGCGACATCAAGCGGCTGGCGGACTATACCGATGCCTGTGGCTGCGAGTGCCGGCTGTTCGTCGGCAACGGTTCGCTGCTGTACACGGCGCTCGAGCTGGGCGCGGCGGGTGGCATCGTGGCGGTCGGGCTGATCGCGGCCGAGCTCTGTGCGGCGGTGGTCCGCCACTTCCGTGCTGGCAACGGGCAGCTTGCCGGCGAGGTGCAGAACCGGCTCACGCTGCTGCACAAGGAGATCGTGGCCGAGTTCGGAGCGGTGGGACTCAAGGCGGCGCTCGAGCTGCTTGATTTCAATGGTGGCGCACCCCGGCCGCCGCTCCGCCCGCTGACGGAGAAGGAACGGCAGACCGTAGTGCGGGCGATGCACGAGGCCGGATTGCTGGACCGAGTCGGTCAACCGGCGGGTGCCTGAGCCGATGCGATCCGCCCCGTGCCGACCGAGGGGGTGAGCAGGGGAGCGCCGGAGGAGAACCCGGTTCCGGGACACCGCGGCGCGGGTCAGTTCGACATCCGGGAGCAGCTCGAGATCATCGCTCAGCCCCGGCTCACCGGCTCGGAAGCCGCAAGCCGCATCACGCAGCACGTCCGCGCCACCCTGTCCGGTTTCGGGTACGACGTTCGCGATCATGCCTTCCGCTTCAATCCATGGCCCGGCCGGCTGGGTGTCAGCGCCGCAGGCGCGTGCCAGCTGAGCGCAATATTCCTGGGCGGTGGGCTGCTGCTCGAAGGCCATGCGCGCGCGGCGCTGGCCGTGCTGGCCGTGGTGCCATTGCTCGTCGGGCTGACGGCCGTGGCGCTCTGGAGGTGGCTCGACTCCGCAGGCTGGGCCCCCCACGCCGGCCTGAACCTGCTGGCCCTCCCGGCGGGGCGGCCCAGGTTCCTGATCGTTGCACACCGGGACAGCAAGTCGCAGCCCATCCCGCTGGTCGTGCGGGGACCGGCCATCGTGGTCGCGCTGCTCAGCTGGGCGCTGCTGTTGGCGCAAGCCGCGCTGTCCCTGGCCCGGCCCATGCCGGCCGCGCTGCCGCTCGGAACGGCCGCGGTGGGCGCCGTGGCGGGGCTGCTGCTGCTGTGGTGCCGGGTCGGCAACGACTCGCCCGGAGCGCTCGACAATGCCAGCGGTGTGGTGGCGCTGCTCGCGATCGCGCGGGACCAGCAGGCGGAAGGGGACGTGGCGCTGCTGGTCACCGATGCGGAGGAGTTCGGGCTGGCCGGATCGCGCGCGATCGCCCGCGGCCTGCCGGTCGTGACGGGGGCGATCAACCTGGACGGGATCGATGATGCAGGGCCGTTCTATCTGCTGGCGAGGTCCGGCGGGCGGCGTCAGCCGGATACCGCTCCCCGGCTGGCAGCCGCGCGGCGGCGCGCCGGTGCCGCGCTGAACCTCGAAGTCAGGCAACGGAACACGCCCTTCGGCATTCTGCTCGACCACATTCCGCTGGCGGCGCGCGGCATAGCGGCCCTCAGCATCATGCGCGGCACCTTCCGGTCGCTCCGCCGCGTGCACCGCCCCGGCGACAGCCTGGCCGTCCTGAGCGGGCAGGGCATCGACCCGGTCCGGCGCCTGGTGCGGCACGCCCTGGACCTGCTGCGCACGCAGGAGTTGCCGGCTCGAACGGATTGAGCACGCCTTTTCGGATCGGGAGCGCCAGGGTAGCGGCGCTCGTGAACCGGCCGTAAACTCACTCCGAAAAAGCACAGCGCATCCGCCGGCCGTGCCCGACACGGACGGCGGCTTCTGTTCCCTGGACCAGAGTGATGAAACCATTCCGCTGCCTGGTGGTGGTCGGCGCCCAATGGGGCGATGAGGGCAAGGGCAAGATCGTCGACGTGCTGGCCGACCGTGCCGCCATCATCGCGCGCTACCAGGGCGGGGCAAACGCCGGTCACACCGTCCACGTGGGCGGTGAGGCGTTCGTGCTCCACCAGATCCCCTCCGGGATCCTGCACCAGGGGCCTCGCTGTCTCCTGGGCAATGGCGTGGTGCTGGACCTGGAGCAGTTCTTCCCCGAGCTCGATGCGATCATGGCGCGCGGCATTGCGGCCGAACCGCGCATCGGGATCAGCGGTCGCGCCCACCTGCTGCTGGAGTACCACAAGCGCCTGGACCAGGCCAGCGAACAGGCCCGCGGAGTCGCCCGCATCGGTACCACGGGCAAGGGCATCGGGCCGGCCTACGAGGACAAGATCGCCCGGACCGGGGTCCGGGTAGCCGATCTGATGGATGCGGAACGAGCGCACCGGCTGGTGGCGCACGCCACCGAGCGCGCCAACGAGCGGCTCACCCGCGCCGGCGTGGCCCCGATGGATCCGCACCAGGTCGCCGATCAGGTGCTCAAGCACCGTGATCGCCTGCTGCCGTTGATCGTCGATACCGGTCGCGAAATCAGCCGCGCGCTCGAGCGGGGCGAACCGGTCCTGCTGGAAGGAGCCCAGGGGGCATTGCTGGACGTCGACCACGGTACTTACCCGTTCGTCACATCCTCCACGACCACGGCGGCCGGCGCCTGCACCGGCGTGGGCATCGGGCCGACCCGGGTGGAGCAGGTGCTGGGCGTGGTCAAGGCCTACACTACCCGGGTGGGGAGCGGTCCGCTGCCCACCGAACTGGCCGAACCGATGCAGAGCCGCCTGCGGGAGCTCGGACACGAGTACGGCGCCACGACCGGGCGCCCGCGCCGCTGCGGCTGGTTCGACGCCGTGGTGGTCCGCTACGCGGCCCAGGTCAACGGCCTCACCGGACTGGCCCTGACCAAGCTCGACGTGCTCGACACGCTGCCCGAGATCAGAATCTGCACCGGCTACCGCGCCCGTGGGCACTCCTACGAGATCTTCCCGTACGACCTGCGCGTGCTCGACCACGCCGAACCCGAGTACGAAACCCTGCCCGGCTGGCAGACCGATACCTCCGGGGTTCGTTCCCACGCCGGCTTGCCCCAGGCTGCCCGCGCCTACCTGAACCGCCTCGAGGAGCTCACCGGGGTCGAGATCGCCTGTGTCTCGGTCGGCACGCGCCGGGAGCAGATAATCGAGCGGTAGGAGCCCGGGGGCCGGGCCAGGCAACGACAAGAGCCAGGCGTCAAGCACCAAGGGGGGTGAAAGGTCGAAGGTCCCGGGGAGGGCGCCGAGGGCAGTGAATCGGAGGCGCTTCATCCTGGCGCTTGGCACCCGGCACTTGGCCCTTGGGCTTGAGTCGAACCGGACAAGGCTCTAAATTGAAAGGCTTGCATCCAACCTTGTCAGAACCGGCAGCAGCGGATGTTCGAGGAGCTTTCGGAAAAACTCGACGGCGTACTGGGCCGGTTCCGGGCGCGCGGGCTGCTGACGGAGGAGCAGGTCCGGGAAGGATTGCGCGAGGTTCGGCGCATCCTGCTCGAGGCGGACGTCAACTTCAGGCTGGTGAAGGACTTTCTGGCGCGCATCGAGGAACGCGCGACGGGCGAGAAAGTCCTGAAGTCGGTGGCGCCGGGGCAGCAGATCGTCAAGATCGTACACGACGAACTGATCCAGCTGCTGGGTGAGAAGCCGGAGCCGCTCAAGGTGGCGCCGGTCGGTCCGACGGTGCTCCTGCTGGCGGGGCTGCAGGGATCCGGCAAGACGACGCCGGCGGCGACGCTGGCGAAGCGGCTGGCGCGCGAGGGGCGCAACCCGCTGCTGGCGGCGCTGGATGTGCAGCGGCCCGCAGCGATCGACCAGTTGGAGACGCTGGGTCGGCAGGTGAAGGTCCCGGTGTTTCTGGATCGGGCAGAAAAGGACGTAGCCCGGCTCGCGCAGGCGGCGCTGCAGACGGCAGATCGCGGAAGGCACCGGGCGCTGATCCTGGACACGGCCGGCCGGCTGCAGATCGATGCGCAGCTGATGGAGGAATTGCGGCGCGTCCGGGAGCTCACGAAGCCGGCGGAAGTGTTGCTGGTGGTGGACGCCATGATCGGGCAGGAAGCCGTGCGGGTGGCGGAGGGCTTCCACGAAGCGCTCGGTCTGACCGGCGTGATCCTGACGAAGCTCGACGGCGACGCGCGCGGCGGTGCGGCGCTCTCGATCCGGGGGG
>VEPF01000006.1:0-3082 GCA_012027055.1 Gemmatimonadota bacterium
CCGGGCGTGCGGCGGCACCACCCCACCGGCCACCCCCTCCCAGTTGAGCGCCTGCGCCACCAGCGGGGCTGCGGGCCCGCCCGCCGCGAGCACTGCCGCCAACCCGAGGGACCAGCACGGAAGGCGGTGGGCGTGAGTGTGGGATGGGGCGGCGCGGAGGGGAGCGACCTGCCGTGCCGAAGTGCGGACTGCCGCGGCGGCGAACATGTCGAGGTCCGGGATCGAAGGGAGCGGTCGCGACGCGCCTCGCGCGTACGACCGGCGGTCAACCTGCCGTGACCACGGCGGGCGCACCAGAGCGTGGCGGACCTTGACGCACGCGGCCGCGCGGTTATCCTGAGCGACGGCCCGGGTCGGGTGGCCTCCTCCCGCGACAGCCGCTCCAGGTCCAGGTCCACCCGACCGTTTCCGGACGACATCACTTCCGTCGTGCTCGCGGCAGACGCACCGCACGGCAGCGGTGCGCCGACAGTCATCACCTCCACCCCGAACCTGCATGAGAAAGCAACTGGCAGTCCTGGCCGGCTGTGTCGTGCTCGCGGGCTGCGCCGCGCACGCGGCCACCCAGGCGCCCACGGCCCCCAACCGCACCCAGCCGCCGGTCCAGGCGGAGACGCAGGACACCACGCGCCAGGGACCGGGCGGCGGCGCCGCCGCGGCGGCACCGCGTCCCCGCCCCTACGAGCGCGTGATCACCCAGGAGGCCCAGACCAAGCGCGGGCTGTTCATCGTGCATCGGGTGGGTGAGCGGCTCTATTTCGAGATCCCGCGCAAGGAGCTCAGCAAGGACCAGCTCGCCATTGGCCGGTACGCGCGCGCGGCCGCGCCCACGGGCGGCACCACGGGCGGATTCGGCAGCTACGGCGGCGACCGCTTCGTGACTCGCACGCTGCGCTGGGACCGGAGCGGCAACCGCATCATCCTGCGCAGTCCATCGTACACCATCGTGGCGGACAGCACGCTGCCGATCTTCCAGGCCGTCCAGAACTCCAACTATCCGCCCATCATCGGCGTCTTCAACGTGGAGTCCTGGGGTCCGGACAGTGCGGCCGTGATCGAGGTGACGCGCCTGTTCACCACCGCGATCCCCGAGCTGCAGGCCATCCAGGGCACCATCGACGCGCAGCGCTCCTTCATCGAGCGCACGCTCGCCTTCCCCGACAACGTCGAGATCGAGGCGACGCAGACCGGCACGGCGCAGGCCGCCGGCGGCCAGGGGGCCGCGGCTGCCCCCGGTGCCGGGCCGCGGCCCGCGCAGAGCGTGCTGGCCCACTGGAGCATCGTGCGGCTGCCCGAGAACCCGATGATGCCGCGCGTGAACGACGAGCGAGTCGGCTACTTCTCGGACCAGATCGTCGATTTCGGCCACGATCAGCACCGCGCCGCGACCCGCCGCTACATCACGCGCTACCGGTTGGAGTGCAGCGACCGGCGTGTGGGCGACCTCTGCTACCCGGTCAAGCCCATCACCTACTACGTCGACCCGGCCACGCCGGATTGGCTGAAGCCGTACGTCCGCAATGCCATCGTGGAGTGGCAGTCGGCGTTCGAGAAGGCCGGGTTCAAGGACGGAATCGTCGCGGCCGATGCCCCGAAGGATCCTGACTGGTCGCCCGAGGACGTGCGCCACACGCTCATCCGCTGGCTGCCATCGGCCGTGGAGAACGCGGTCGGCCCCAACGTGCACGACCCGCGCACCGGCGAGATCCTGAACGGCTCGGTGCAGCTGTTCCACAACGTCATGAACCTGCAGCGCTCGTGGTACTTCACGCAGGTCTCGCCGCTCGACCCGCGGGCCCAGACGCTGCCCATGCCGGACTCGCTGATGGGCCGCCTGGTGCACTTCGTGGTGACCCACGAGATCGGGCATACAATCGGGCTACAGCACGACCACCTGGGCAGCTCGCTGTATCCGGTGGACAGCCTGCGCAGCCGGACCTGGGTCGCGAAGCTGGGGCACAGCCCCAGCATCATGGACTACTCGCGCTTCAACTACGTCGCGCAGCCCGAGGATTCCATCGCGCTCAAGGACCTGGTGCCGCGCGTCGGGCCCTACGACGAGTACGCGATCATGTGGGGCTACAAGCCCATCCCGGCCGCGAAAACCCCGGATGCCGAGAAGCCCACACTCGAGCAGTGGGCCCGCATGCAGGACACCATCCCGTGGTACCGCTTCTCGGCCGGCAACGCGTACGGGAACACGGGCACGCTGAACGAGGCCGTGGGTGACATGGATCCGGTCAAGGCCACCGGGCTGGGCTTCAAGAACATCCAGCGCGTGATGACCTACCTGGAGAAGGCCACGCTCAAGCCGATGGAAGACAACAGCGACCTGGCGGAGCTCTACGACCGCACGGTCGGGCAGTGGGCGACCGAGGCCGGCCACGTCGCGACGCTGGTGGGCGGCGGCATCGTCCAGTACAAGTCGGGTGGCCAGCCCGGCCCGGTTTACGTCGCGGTGAGCCGGGCGAGGCAGGCGGAAGCGGTGCGGTTCATCAACCAGAACGTGTTCCGCACGCCCGCCTACCTGATCCGGCCGGAGATCGGCGCGCGCATCGAGGCGGGCGGCATGGTCACGCGCATCAACAACGCGCAGGTGCGGGTGCTGAACTCGCTGTTCGATGATGGTCGCATGAACCGGCTGCTCGAGCTGGAGGGGACGGCCGAGCGAGGCACCACTTACACCCTGGCCACCATGCTCGATGACGTGCGCAAGGGCCTGTGGGAGGAGCTGGCGGCGGGCACGCCCGCCATCGACGTGTTCCGGCGCGAGCTGCAGAACGACTATCTGTCGCTGGTGGACCGCAAGCTGAATCCGCCCGCCAGCACGACGACGACGCAGCAGCTGCCCCCCGGCTTCACGCCGCCGGCGCCGCTGTCGGAGGACGGTCGCTCGCACCTGCGCGGCCAGCTGGTGACGCTCACCAGCGAGATCCGGAACGCACTGCCGCGCACGCGCGACCGCGCCACGCAGCTGCACCTGCAGGCCGCGATCGTGCGGATCGGCCGGATCCTGGAGCCGAACCGCTAGCCGCCCGCCGGCGCGACCGGGGTGAGGAGGGGGGGGGGGGGGGGGGCAGGC
>VEPF01000006.1:3092-8822 GCA_012027055.1 Gemmatimonadota bacterium
CCTCGCCGTGCTCCGGCCCGCGGCCGGTTGCGGGCCGTGTTGCTGCCCCGGCCGGGTCCGCCCGCCCGCGCGGCTGCGCTGAGCGCGCCCGTGCGCACCGCTGCTGGCGTCCGCGCCGCGCGCCGGAATAGCTTGTTCGTGTCCCCACACCAGGAGCTCTCCATGAGCCGGCTGCGCCGCCTGGCGCTTCCCCTGTGCGTGCTCGGCTGCCTTGCCTCGAGCGCCGGTGCCCAGACCGTCCCCACCGGCACGCTGCCCCAGGACTCGATCGAGGCCGCGGTGCGCGCGCTGCACGCGCGCATGCAGCAGGCGGCCGAGCAGCTGAACGCCGATGCGCTGTACGGCTACGTGCTGGACACCGACACCCCGCCGATCATCGAGAGCGGGTTCCTGTACCCGGACCGCGCCACCGCGCTGGCCAACACCGGTGCCGCCCTGCGGCAGCTGACCCGCATCTCGTACCAGTACACTCGTACGCACGTCACCGTACTCTCGCCCACGCTGGCGCTCTGGATCGGCGAGGGCAGCGCGACCGCGACGCGGTCGGACGGCAGTGAGTTCGGCGGACCCTTCGCCGAGACGATGCTGTGCGAGCTGCGGGATGGCCGGTGGCAGGTGCGGCATGCCCATCGTTCTTCGCCCATAGTGAGGTAGACCCATGACTCGATCGTGTGCGCTGTTGCTCTGCCTGCTGGCGCTCACCGCCTGCCGGGATGCCGGCGCGAAGTGGGGCGGCACCATAACCGACAGTGCCGGTGTGGCGTACGTCACGAATCCGGCCGAAGGCGACTGGTCGCTGCAGCCGCAGCCGCAGCTGGTGAAGGACCTGGACATCGGCACCGTGGAAGGCGAGCCTGCCTACCAGTTCAGCACGATCGCGGGCATCGACGTGAACGATGCAGGCGAGGTGCTGGTGCTGGACCAGCAGGCGGCCCAGGTGCGGGTCTTCGATGCCGCCGGCAAGCACCTGCGCAGTGTCGGCCGGCCGGGCGGCGGACCGGGCGAGCTGATGGCGGGCCAGACTCTGATCGGGCTGCGCGCGGGCCGCGGCGACACCGTGTATGTAGGCGATCTCGGCCGGTTCCGGATCGTGGCGCTCGCGGGGGACGGGAAGGAGGTGGGCTCCTATCCGATCCCGATCACCGAGGGCATCCCGGTGGCGCTCCGGCCCGCGCCGGGCGGCAAGGTGGCGCTCCAGCTGCGCCGCATGGCCCTGCCGGGCGTCACCGACTCGACCACCAAGCCGGCGGACTTCATCATCGTGCGCGACCTCACGGCTGGCACGGCCGACACGGTGGCGCAGCTGGACATCGGGGGCACCCTGGGGTTCGAGGGCGGGAAGATGCAGACGCGCATCTTCGCGAGCGAGCCGATGTGGGCCATCCTCGATGACGGGCGGGTGGTGATCGGGCGGAACGACCGGTACCGCCTGGAGGTGTTCACGCCGGACGGCCGGCTCGAGCGAGTGATCCAGCGCCCGGTGGAGCCGGTGGCGGTGACGCCGGAGGTCCAGGCAGCGTACAAGAAAACCATGCGCGCGCTGGTCGGGAAGCAGCTCGCGGCCCAAGGGGCGGCCAACAGCCAGGCGGCCCTGGCGTACGTCGAGCAGATGTTCCGGGACATGCAGTTCGCCGAGTCCTTCCCGGTTTACGCCAGCTTCATGGGCGGGCCGGACAACACCGTGTGGGTGCAGCGCTTCCCCACGGGCGCGCTGCTGGCGGGAGGCGAGGACCTGGACCTGCAGAACCTGGCGGCCCCGGACTGGGACGTGTTCGATGCGCAGGGCCGGCTGCTCGGGATGATCACGCTGCCGGATCGCTTCAACGGCATGCGCGTGGTCGGCAAGTCGATCTACGGCGTGCAGCGCGACGAACTGGACGTGCAGCACGTGGTGCGGCTGACCGCCCAATGAGGCGCACCCTGCCGCCCGGCGGCGGCCGGACCGCGCGGCTGGTCGTCGCGCTGGCGCTCGGTACTCCCCGCGGAGCAGTTGCAGGCGTGTGTCGGCGAGTACCAGCTCGGGACCACCCGCGCCACGGTCAGCTTCGAGAATGGCATCCTGTACGTGGTCACGCCGGACGGCACCAGGACCGAGCTGGTGCCGGTGGGCGGGGACTGGTTCGTGGTACTCCTGGGCGGTCAGCGCATCCGGGCCGAGCGGGACGCGAGCGGCCGGGTGGTGGCGCTCACGGGAGGCGGCGCGCGCCTGCCGCGCGTGCGGTAACCAGCAGCCGTGTGCCGGTGCGCGGAGGGTTGGTCCGGCGCCCTCCGCGCACCGTGCGTCTGCCTAGGCTTCCACCGGCAGCAGGTCCTTGGTCCTGACTTTGGCCGGGGTGAAGATCCCGAGCACGCCCTTCACGCCCAGGGTCATCACGATGTTCAGGAAGAAGGCCAGGAACGCGAGCAGCAGCAGCGTGCCGCAGAGCGCGGCCAGGATCATGAACACCCGGTACTCGCCGTCCGTGTAGAGCGTGCGCCGGAGCATCCCCTGGAGCCCGGCCATCCCCATGAACGCGCCCATCCCGATGCCGCCCAGCAGGTGCGCCCAGAAGTGGAACGTGGCCAGCTTGTCACTGTACAGTTTGGCCCCGTTGGTGAGCATGGGCAGCAGCAGGTAGATGGCCGAGTAGAGCGTCATGGTGAGGCCCACCAGTACGGCCACGTGCACGTGCGGGCCCACCACCCATTGCGTGTTGTGCAGGATGCGGTTGAGCCCCACGTCCGCCTGCATGATGCCGGCCGGCACGGCCAGCGCGAACCCCAGCAGCCCGCCCAGCAGGAACCGGAGCGGATAGGTCATCTTGAGCGGGCGGGCGCTCCACAGCGTGGCCAGCGTGATGAAGAAGGCCAGCCCCTGGGTGATCAGCTCGAACGCGGTGACCATCTCCCCGGACACCACCTTGAGCACGGCGGGCTGGCCCTGGTCGGAGAGCAGGTGGTGTGACCACACGGTCCACGACACCACCAGCTCCACCAGCAGCGCCGCCCGGGCGATGTTCTCCATGAACAGCTTCTTGCCGGTGATCAGCGTGGCCAGCAGGTACCAGGTGCCGGCCACGAAGATCAGCACCAGTCCGTCCGCCACCAGGTCGAGCCCCCACCAGAACCAGTTCTTGTAGAGCAGCGCGTCCACGGCGGAGCGCCGCAGGTCGATGCCCAGCAGCGCCGCCACCATGTAGACCAGGATCAGCACCCCGGTGCCCAGGATTACCGCCGAGTTGAAGGCGGTGTCCACGGTGCCGCGCGCGATGGCCGCCACGGGCAGCGGGACCAGGTGCTCGGTCTTCCTGCGGACGAAGAAGTTCTTCACGGCGGTGATGCCCAGGGCCGAAGCCAGGAGCGCGCCCGCGGGCTGCCGGTCCCAGCCTTCCGGCGTGTACGTGATGGTCTTGAAGATGTTGATCACGAAGCAGATCGTGCCCACCATCGCCAGGGCGATGCCGACGATGAAGAACGTGCCGCCCCAGAGGCTGAACTGCGTGAAGTCGGCGGGGAGCGGCCAGTAGAGCGTGTAGAGCGGGGCGTACTCCGAGAGGAACCCGGCGCCCCAGAACGTGAGCGTGCCAATGCCGAGCAGCGCGCAGGTCCAGTTGCCCAGCGTGATGCTCCACAGCGGCTTCTTCATCAGGAACGGCACCAGGAACAGGAACGCGCCGCACACGATGGAGTAAGTGGAGCCGAAGATGCCCACCAGCGGGTGCGCCGTCATGATCGCGAAGAACTGCTCGGTCTGGATGGTGGGCACGGGCGTCACCTCGTGCAGGCGCATGATCATGCCTTCGATCACCACGACCGCGTAGCACACGAGACCCACCACCACGAACCGCAACGTCAGCTTCTGCATGGGCGTCAGCGAGGCCGGCTTGAACGCCGCTTGCTCGCCGTTCATGAGCGTGGCCAGGAAGGTCATGGCGTGGCCTCCGCGTCAGAGGTGGGGGCGGCAGCGTTGCCAGTCGGGCAGACCACTTCCACGGCGTCCGGCACCACCATCTGGTACCCGGCGGGTCCGGAGTACTCCGTCGAGCGGATCGAGTAGACACCCGCCCGGTCGAACTCCCAGAGCAGGTCGTTGTCGTGCCCCGGCACCACCTGCATCTGGAATACCATCGTGTGATCCTCGCGGAACAGCCCGAACCCGTAGGTCAGGTCTGCGGATGTCACGCGGAAGAGCACGTGCCGGCCGCACGGGATCACGATGCGGTCGGCGGGCAGCTGGAACCGGTGCTCGGCCACGGCGATGGTGATGGTGGTGTCCGGCTGGGCGGACCCGCGGTGCAGGTCGAGCGCCACCCAGGGAATGGTGTTGTAGGTGATGAGGTGCAGCGACACGCCGATGACTACCAGCAGGGAGACGAACGACCAGAACCACCCCGGCCGTACGCCTCCGGGCTTGCCTTCGCGGGTCACCCGGTACGCGAACCAGGCCACCAGCGCCATGATGGCCAGGACGTAGCAGGTGTACGCGATGGTCTGCCCGGCGAGGACCAGCTTCGAGTCGACCATTTCGACATGCCCTTTCGCGGTTGGAGGGGCGGGCATACCGCAGTAGGGAAGCGCGCCCAACGTAGGCCCCGCGCCTGCCCGGGTGCCACCGGCCGGGTGCGCGAACTGCCGCGCTTCGTGCCGGCTTCCAGCGGTGCCGGTTCGCGCGCGGATGCCCGGGCGTGCGGGTGGCGGACGCCGCGCGGCCAGGTCCATCATTCGGGGCGGTGGTCGGGGCGCGCCGGCCGCGGGCGCACGGCCGACGACACTCCAGGCAATCCTCGCGGCTCTGTAGGGGGAGACCCGGATGAGGGAATCGCTCTTGACGTTGGCGCTCCTGGCGGTATGCGGCAGCGCGCAGGCGCAGGTCATCGAGCAGCTGCCGTTCCGGGATCCGGCCCGACCGATCGAGGCGCGCATCCAGGACCTGATCGGCCGGCTGACGCTGGAGGAGAAGGCGCAGCAGCTGAACCACATGAACCAGGGCATCCCCCGCCTGGGGATCCCGGCCTGGGGCGGCTGGAACCAGACGCTGCACGGGGTGTGGTCGCGCGAGCCCACCACCCTCTTCCCCATCCCGACGGCCATGGCCGCCACCTGGGACCCGGAGCTGGTGCGGCAGGTCGCGAACGCCATGTCGGACGAGGCGCGGGCGCTCTACAACGCGCGCAAGCAGGGACCTCGCTCGGCGCACGGACTGGTCTATCGCTCGCCCGTGATCAACATCAGCCGCGACCCTCGCTGGGGCCGGATCCAGGAGGTCTTCAGCGAGGATCCGTATCTCACGGGCCGCATGGCGGTGGCGTACGTGCGCGGCCTGCAGGGTCCGGACTCGAAGTACCTGAAAGTGGCCTCGACCGTGAAGCACTTCGCGGTCAACAACGTGGAGTCGGGGCGCCAGCACCTCTCCGCGGTGGTCGATGACCGCAACCTGTTCGAGTACTGGTTCCCGCACTGGCGGGCGGCCTTCATGGAAGGCCGTGCGCAATCCGTGATGTCGAGCTACAACGCCATCAACGGCGTGCCCTCCGCCGTGAACCGCTGGCTGCTGACCGACGTGCTCCGCGGCATGTGGGGTTTCGACGGCTTCGTCACCGACGACCTGGGCGCGGTCAACCTGCTGAGCGCGGATGGCCCGGGCGAGCCCGGTCACCGTTTTTCGCCCGATCCGGTGGTCGCGGCCGCGGCTTCGATCAGGGCCGGCAACGACTGCGACGACCAGCAGTTCCAGGACAACCTGCCGAAGGC
>VEPF01000001.1 GCA_012027055.1 Gemmatimonadota bacterium
AGCAGGCGCTGCCGCTGCCCGCCCGAGAGCGTGGTGATCGGGCGCCCGGCGAGGTCGGCGATACCAACGTGGGCGAGCGCGGCCAGAGCCCGATCCCGATCCCGGCGGCCCGGCCGGCGCGCCAGCCCGATCCGGTCGTACCGTCCCATCAGCACCACGTCTAGTACCTGCAGCGGGAAGCCATAAGCCACGCGGTCGCTCTGCGGCACGTAGCCGAAGCGCAGGCCGGGCGCGCGGGTGATGGTGCCGGCCTGCGGGCGGAGGCTACCGAGCAGGGCGCGGAGCAGGGTGGTCTTGCCCGCGCCGTTGGGACCCACGAGCCCGAGGAAGTCGCCCTCGGGGATGGCGAACGTGAGGCCGCTCAGCACGGTCCGGCGGCCGTACCCGAGGGCCACCCGTTCGAAGCCGACGAGCGCGCTCATCGGAGGGCGGCCGCGAGCTGCTCAAGGTTGTAGCGCAGCAGCTGGAAGTAGTCCGTGGCCGCCTTGATGCCGCCCACCGAAGGAGGTAGCACCAGCACGGTGGCGCCCGTCCGGGTCGCCACGAAGTCCGCGGTCTTCCGGTCGTAGAACGGTTCCATGATGATGAGCTTCGCGCCGGTACGCTTCATGGTGGCGATGAGCCCGGCGAGATGTGCCGGCGAGGGAGGCACACCGGGCTTGGGCTCCAGGAAGCCCACGATGTCGAGGCCGGTGTAATCGGCCAGGTAGCGCCAGCTGGTGTGCCAGGCGACGACCGGCTGTCCCCGGATCGCGGCGAGCAGCGGGGTCCAGGACCGCTCCTGCTCCGCGAGCCTGGCCTGGAAACGGGCGGCCCCATCCTGGTAGGCCGCCGCGTGCTGCGGATCGAGGGCGCCAAAGGTGCCGGCGAACAGCCGCGCGATGCGCCTGCCGTTCTCGGGGTTCAGCCAGTAATGCGGATTGCCCATGGGGTGGACATCACCCTGGCTGCGGTCGACCGGTCCGCGGGCCGCATCGAGAACCTGCACCACGCTCGAGACATCGAGGTATCCGGGCTGGCCGGGCTGTAGCTTCCGGTTCCTCGCCCCCTGGAGCAGCAGGGGCATCCAGCCGATCTCCAGATCGAGTCCCACGAACGCGAACACGTCCGCGTCGCGGAGACGCAGGATGAAGCTGGGCTTGGCCTCCACGAAGTGCGGATCCTGGTAGCCTTCGCTGATGTGCACGGCCCTGATCAACGGTCCGCCGACCGCGGTCGCGATGTCGTATAGGTCCGTGGTGCTGGTCACCACCTGCAGTTGCGCGGACGCGGGGCGCGCCATCAGCACCAGGACCAGGGCGTGCAAACCGATCAGCAGACGTCGCATGGGCGGATCACCTCCAGCAGGAATCGCTGCCTCAGAACGGGTGGGGCCGGTGTGGCCCCAGCGCGAAAGTGACCTGGGCCAGCACGCGGTTCACGGCGGTTCCCCCGTCCGGCACCCGCCGCTCGAAGCCGGCAACCAGCTTGGAGAATTCGCTGGGGAAGAACTCGTAGTATAGGGAGCCGGCGCGAAGCGTCCCGACCGAGCCGGCGGGGGCGAGCAGCTCCGGGTCCTGCAGCCAGTCGACCCGTCCGCCCAGGAACCCCCGCCGGGTGAGCTGCCAGCGGGCGAACAGGTAGGCGCCCGTGTAGTCCCGCTGCGGCAGCTCTGACTGCGCGTCCGCGAGGTCAGCAGGGAGGTCCAGGCGACGCTCGTTGAGGACGCGCAGCACCTCGGCCTGGAGCAGGAAGGACCGGTAGAGCCCTTGCTGCAGCGGCCGCCAGCGGAGGGTCAGGTCCATACCCGCCAAGCTGCGCCGTGCGTTGGTGGCATTGAGCCCGCCGACGCTCCGGTCGAGCCGGACCGCCAGTTTGCCGGTCCCGGCCGAGACGGACAGCTCGATGTTGGTGGCCGCATCCAGGTCCCAGTAATTGCGAAGCCGGGCCGCATAGCCGAGCCCGCCCAGGCGGTCGCTGGCCGGCGCGCTCGTCACGAGGTCGGGACCAGGCTCGCCCAGCTGGTTCACCACGGTGACGATCAGCTCCTGGAAGAAGCCGAACGGCGCGGCGATGCGGCTGGCCTCGATGCCGGTGCCCTTGAGACCCTCCTCGCCCAGGAAGCGCTGCAGCGCGTACGGGTACTCGAAGGTGTGCAGGTCGTGGCGGTGGGTGGCGTTCTGCTTGCCGAAGGGGAGCAGGTAGCGACCCAGGCGGAGCTGCAGCGACCAGGGAAGCGACGTCGTGGTGAGAAAGGCCTGCTCGATGGCCGCGCCCTCGGAGTCACTGAAGCCCAGGTACACGACGCCGCGGAAGTACGGGTCCACGGCTGCCTGCAGGCCGAGCTCGACCTCGCGGACCAGGAGACGATCCCCGTCCTCCTGCGTGCTGCGGTCGGGCGACAGGTCGGCCAGCAGGTCGCCGACCGCGCTCAGGTCCGGCAGCAGGCGCTGGGCGGTGCCTCCGGCGGGCTGCGCGGCGGTCGCCGCCTCGAGCTCGCGGACGATGGCCAGGGAGTCCGCGATCTGGCGGGCGCGGCTGCTGTCCGCGGCGGTGCGCGGCACGGGCTGCTGGGCGGCCGCGCCCAGCGCCCAGCCGCACAAGATGCCGGCCACGGCGAGTACCCTCACGGGCGTTCTCCGTGATGAGGATGGGATAGTGCCGGATTCAGGCATACAGTACACCACGGGTCGAGGTGCGGCACCAGAAGCGCGGGCCGGGTCGGTGCGTTGGCGCCCGGCCCGGCGGGGTGGACTAGCGGTTCCGGCCCAGCATGACACCCCAGGTCAGCACCAACTGGCTCTCGTCCTTGAACTCGACCCGGGCTTCCGCGAACGACGCCAGTTTGCCGAGCCCGAACTTGAGTCCGCCAAGGGCGTTCAGCCCGAACTGCGTGTCCGAGCGGTCGCCTGCGGAGAAGCGACCCAGGTTGAGTCCGGCCCCGATGTACGGGTTGAGGGTGGCGGAGCTCACGGGCACCGCGACGTTGCCGTTGAACTCGAAGTAGCGGCACTCCTGACCGCAGTCCGGGAAGTAGTCGAAGCTGCCGATCAGGTAGGCGCGCGCGAGCGTGCCCTCGGAGGCCAGGCTGGCACCGAGATCGTATTCCAGCCGGCCGCCGATGCCGAGGTCGGTGTCGTCGCCCCAGTCGAGCTGGGCGCCGTAACGCTGCCCCTGGGCAGTGCTGGCGGCGAGGGCCAGCCCCACCAAGGCGACCAGGGCGCTCCGCAAGTTCCGCATGGCAACTTCTCCTTCAGGTGGTCATGAGCCGGCGGCGCCGGGCCGAGGAACCGGCCCGCGATCGCACGCGTGACGATTCAACTTCCGGACCGGTCGCGGCAAGCGGATGCAGGATTGGTGCGCGCCGGGCTCGTCCGCTCAGAACAATTTGCCCGCGAGGGTTGGCTCCTTGTCAGTCCGGGTGCCCAGCTTGATGGCCGTGGCCAGCCGGATGACGCCCTCGGCGTGCAGGGTTTCGTGGACCCGGCGCACGGCCTCCAGGATGTCGGCCAGCTCACCTTCCACGTTGGTGCCGAACGCGTGCAGCGCCACCTGCAGCCCGGAATCGGCGAGCAACTGGTGCGCGCGCTTCACGTGCGTGCGGACGGAGACGCCCGCGCCGATGGGGATCACCTGGATCTCGGCGGTCGCTTTCATTGCCGTGCCGTGGACTGGAGTTATGCTACTGCCGCGAATGCTATCACGATGTACTCCGGACCCGGGACGCGCGAGGGAGCCGAGCCATGAGATGTTGGCCGAGGTGGTGGCCGCTGCTGGCCGTGGTCGCGGCTACGCCGGTGCCGGCCCAGCAGCCGCCCACCTGGGAGGAGCTGCGGGCACGACCCGTGCCGCAGTGGTTCCAGGATGCCAAGCTGGGGATCTTCATTCACTGGGGCGTCTACTCGGTGCCGGCCTACAGCGGCCGCGAGCAGTATGCCGAGTGGTTCCTGCGCGGCCTGCAGCTCGGGGACACGCTGCGCACCCGGTTCCTGCGCGCGCGCTATGGCACGCCGTTCCAGTACCGAGACTTCGCCCCGCTGTTCCGGGCGGAGCTGTTCGATCCCGCGGAGTGGGCAGACCTGTTCCGGCGGGCAGGCGCCCGGTACGTGGTGCTGACCGCGAAGCACCACGATGGCTTTGCGCTGTGGCCAAGCCGGTATGCCCCCGGCTGGAACAGCGCGGAGGTCGGTCCGCGCCGCGACGTGGTGGGGGAGCTGAGCGCGGCAGTGCGCAACGCCGGTTTGCGCATGGGCCTGTACTACTCGCTCCCGGAATGGGACAGCCCCCTGTACCGCTGGGGCACCGACCCGCCGGACCGGGTCGCCGGCTACGTCGAGCAGCACATGATCCCGCAGTTCCGCGAACTGGTCTCCACCTATCGCCCCGAGCTGCTGTTCACCGACGGGGAATGGGATCATCCCGCGGAGACGTGGCATGCCCGGGAGCTGATCTCCTGGTACGTGGGCAGGGTCGGACCGGACGCCGTGGTCAACGATCGGTGGGGGGCCGGTAGCGACGTCGGCTTCCGCACTCCCGAGTACAGCTCCGGCCTTCCGCCGGGCGGACGCCCCTGGGCGGAGGTGCGGGGCCTGGGCCGCTCCTTCGGCCTGAACCGCAACGAGCGGCTGGAGGCGTACCTGGACCCCGGGTCGCTGATCCGCTTCTTCGCGGCGGCGGTCGCGCGCGGCGGGGGGATGATCCTGAACGTGGGGCCGGGCGCCGACGGGCAGATCCCGCTGCTGCAGCAGGAGCGGCTGCTGCAACTGGGCGAGTGGTTGCAGCGCAACGGCGAGGCTGTCTACGGCGCGGTGCCGCACACCGTGACCGGAGAGGAGATGGAGGTCTCCTACGAGCGGGTGGACTCGCGCATCGATTTCGACTGGGTACGCAATTCGCCGGCCCCTGGCGTCCGCGAGGACGGCTTCACCGGCAGCTGGCGTGGCTACGTCGAGGTGCCTCGCTCCGGGCGCTGGCGCTTCGATGCCGAGGCCGATGACGCAGTGCGCGTGGTGGTCGATGGCCGCGTGGTCGTGGTGCGGGGAGACTCGGCCGCCCGGGCCGGAATCCACGAGTCGGTGCCGGGCCCCGACCTGCCCCACGACACGGCCGGCATCGAGCTGCTGACGGGCAGACGCTACCAGCTCTTCGTGGGCTATGCGGAGCAGGACCTGAACGCGAGCGTAAGCGTCTCGTGGATGGGCCCGGACGGCAAACGCGAGGTAGTGCCCGCCCGGCAATTCTCGCGCACCACGGGCTCGCCGCCGGGCAGCGGCCTGTTCGCGGTCTATCGTTCCCGGCAGTACCGGCTGGTCTACACGCGCAAGGGCCGGGACCTGTATGCCATCGTGTTCTCCCGACCGGGGCGCGAGCTGGCCCTATCGATCGCGCCGCCGGCGCCCGGAGCGCGCGTCCAGCTGCTGGGGCTCGGCGCCGCGATCAATCCCCAGCCGGACCTGCCGTGGCGGGCGCAGGACGGCAGGGTGCTCGTGGATCTCTCCCGCGTCCCGCCCGACCTGGTACCTGGCCAGTGGGCGTGGACCTTCAAGCTGGAGAACTACTTCGGAGGCATGACGCCATGATGGCAGGGCAGCGGACGGTGCTGGTGGAAGCGTGCGTGGACTCGGTCGAGAGTGCGCTCGCCGCGGAGGCGGGCGGTGCCGGCCGCATCGAGCTGTGCGACAACCTGGTGGAAGGCGGCACCACGCCCAGCGCCGCGACCATCGCGGTGGCCTGCGAGCGGCTCCGCATTCCGGTATTCGTGATCATACGGCCGCGCGGCGGCGATTTCCTGTACAGCGATCTCGAGCTGGAGATCATGCGGCGCGACATTGCGCAGGCGAAGACGCTGGGTGCGAGTGGGGTAGTGATCGGCGCGCTGCGGGCGGATGGCACGGTGGACGTGGAGCGAGCCCGGCCGCTGGTCGAGGCAGCACGCCCCATGCAGGTGACACATCACCGGGCGTTCGACGTCACGCCCGATCCGTTCGAAGCGCTCGAGGCGATCATTGCCCTGGGTGCGGACCGGGTGCTCACGTCCGGCCAGGCGCCCTCCGCGCTTGAGGGTGCCGAGGTGATCGCCGCCGCAGTCCGGCAAGCCGCCGGCCGAATCGGGATCTTGCCGGGCGCCGGCATCGATGGCGGCAATGCCCGCCGGATCGTCGAGATCACGGGCGCCCGCGAGATCCACGTGCGGGGCACGGCATTGCGGCCCAGCGCCATGCGCTACCGGAACCAGCGGGTCGATTTCGGGGGGCGGCTCACGGCGGAGGACCATGTGCTCGAGGTCACGGACGCCGGCCTCATTGGGGCGATCGTGCAGGCGGTCGGTTAGCGCGGCCGGAGTCGCCCGTGCGAACAGGAAGCTTGCGGCGCGCGGGTCGTCCTTCCATCCATACAGGCCCCGGGTCCAGCGCGATTGCGCCGCGCGAGAGGAGACCGACATGACCGATGCGCAGCCCCGACGGCAACCCGTCCGCAAGACTCGCCGGGCGCTCACCCGCTACCAGCCCCAGGCCACTGCGCTCCGCTGGGAGGCCCGGTACGCCCCGGCCCCGGGGGTGACCTGGAGCATCGTGGACCGGGAGGCGGTGGTCAGCAACCAGGGCACCGGCCGGGACTACACGCTCAATCCCGTGGGCACCGCCGTCTGGGAGCTCCTGGACGGCCACCGCCCGCTGGCCGCGGTGCTGGGGGCGCTGGCGGAGAGCTTCGATGCACCGGACCGTCAACTGCGCCGCGATCTGCTGGCACTGGCCAGGGAATTGTGCGCCGCGGGGCTGATCCAGGAGCGCCGCCAGCAGTCGCGCTGATGCAGTGCTTCAGGCGCGGCCAGCCGTCCACCGGCCACGCCCTCGCTCCACGCGTGCCTCCTGACCAACCCGGGACGGGCCCTGAGCCCGGAGGGTGCGCAGGCGCTGCATGGCCACGATGCCGAAGGCCGGGCCGGCCGCGAGCATGCCGAAGGCCACCCCCCAACCGCAGCGCGCCGAAAGCTCGGTGGCCAGCCAGATCGACAACGCGGTGAGCAGGAATCCGAGCGATGTCTGCAGGGTCAGCGCCGTGCCGACCGAGTCGGCGCGGGTGACTTCGGTGACGACCGCGGAGAACTGCGCGGAGTCCGCCACTACCGCGAAGCCCCAGAGCAGGGCGAGGCCAATCACCAGCGGAGCCGGCGCCGGGAGCAGCCAGCCCACCGCCAGCGAGCACGCGCCGCTCACGACCATGGCCCAGATGGTGACCCGCTCGCGCCCGATGCGGTCCGCCCAGTGCCCGGCCACGACCGAGCCCAGGCCACCGGCGGCAATTACGGCGAACGCCACCACGCCGGACCGCGCAGCCGCACCCGCGCTGCTCGCCCCCCGGGCGCCGAAGTAGTCCTGGAAGAAGAGTGCGACCAGGGTCCAGCAGGCGTACAGCTCCCACATGTGGCCCAGGTACCCTCCGATCGCGAGCCTGGTGGCTCGCTCGCGCCAGACCTGTGCCACCAGCGACCACGCGAACCGGCGGGGCGGGAAGACGAACGGGCCATCGCGGTAGCCGGCCAGCACCAGGGCCGCCGCCAGCAACGCACCGGCCGAAGTGCTGCCGATCACGAACCACGGGTGGACCGTCCCGAAGAGCGCGCGCACCAGGTACGGTGCCGCCTTCCCCACCGTGAGGGCGCCCACCACGGTCCCGATGGCGAGCCCGCGCGCGGCACGGAACCAGGTGGCGGCCATCTTCATCGCCGGCGGATCCACGCCGGCGAGGAGCAGGCCGGTGGCGAACCGGAGCGCGAGCGCCGCGGGGAAAGACGTCGCCTGCAGCAGGAGCAGGTTGCAGCCGGCCGCGGCCAGCGCGCTCCCGGAGAAGAGCCAACGTGCGGGCAGCACATCGGCGAGGTTCAGCAGCGCGGCGATGGCGGTGCCGGCTACGAAGCCCAACTGGACGGCGGTGGTGAGTCCGCTGACCTGGCCGGGCGTGAGCGACCACAGCGCCTGGAAGTGGTCCGCAGTGGCGCTGGCCGCGAACCACAGCGACATCCCGAGCAACTCCGCGAGCGAGAGCAGCGCGAGCATGCGCCAGCGCCCGGACGCGGCGACCGCTTCGGGGAGATGCCCAGCGGCAGTGCTCACGACAGCGCGTTTGCGGTAGCGCTCAGTACGACATCATGATCACCGTGCCGCCGCCTCCGCCCCCGAACCGGGGATTGACCACGTTGTTGAAAATGGAGCCGAAGCGGTAGCTGATCCCGGCCGAGACGAAGTACTCGTAGTTCGTGGCCTGCTGGCGCTGGCGCAGGAGGATCTCCTCCTCCGTGAGATCCCGCCCCGGGAGGGACAGCTGGTCGCGTACCAGCGAGTAGTTGCCGCCCACGTTGAAAGAGAAGCCCTTGAACAGCCTGACCTCGGTGCTGCCGCCGACGCCGGCGTTGTATTTGCTGCGGTCGTGCAGGTACTGCGAAGCGTTCAGCGACAGGTACATGCGGCCCCAGGGCTGGTTGGTGCCGTATTCGACCTCGAGGTCGTGGTGGCCACGGGTCTCCTCGAGCTCGCCGAAGATCGTGATCTCCCGGTAGTCGGCGTAGCGCACGCCCGGCGAGTAGCGCACGGTCAGCTGCCGCCGCGTCGATTCCGAGTAGGGCATGAAGTTGTACTCGATGCCGGGTGCGAGGCTGAGGCCCAGCGACGTGTTCCCATAGGTGTTCGTGCTGATGTTCGCCGTGATGCCGGCCGAGAGGTGCGGCCCCAGGCTCTTCACCAGCAGCGTGTTCAGGCCGTAATTCTTGAACGTGGAGACCGTCTTCTTCTGCACTCCGCTGATCTCGTACTCGAAGGTGTTCTGGCTCTGACTGCCGCTC
>VEPF01000377.1:0-4683 GCA_012027055.1 Gemmatimonadota bacterium
CCTCCACCCCCTCCGGTTGCGGAATAGCCCGGCCGCGGGCGGTACTCAGAAGCCCAGGATGTTGTAGCCGCCGTCCACGTGCATGATCTCGCCGGTGACCCCGGCGCCGAGATCGCTGCACAGGAAGAGCGCGGCATGGGCGATGTCTTCCTGCGTGACGTTGCGCCGCAGCGGTGCCCGCTCCTCGACCACGCCGAAGATGGTCTTGAAGCCGCGGATCCCGGCGGCCGCGAGCGTCTTCACGGGCCCGGCACTGATGCCGTTGACCCGCACGCCTGCCGGTCCCAGGTCGTTGGCCAGATAGCGGACGCAGGCCTCGAGCGCCGCCTTGGCGACTCCCATCACGTTGTAGTTCTGGACGACCTTTTCCGCGCCGTAGTAGGACAGCGTGACGATGCTGCCCTTGCGCCTCGCCAGGAACGGCTCCGAGTGCCGCGCCAGGAGCACCAGCGAGTAGGCGCTGACATCCAGGGCGGTGGCGAAGCCGGCGCGGCTGGTTTCCACGAAGCGGCCGTCCAGGTCCTCGCGGTTGGCGAAGGCCACGGCGTGGATCAGCACGTCGAAGCCGTCCCACAGGTCGGCCACCTGCCGGAACGCGGCGGATACCTGCTCGTCGTCGGTGACATCGCAGGGGATGAGCGCCCGCGCCCCGATCTGCTCCGCGAGCGGGCGGACCCGGCGTTCCAGGACTTCGCCGGCGTACGTGAAGATGAACTCCGCGCCTTCGCGCTGCATGGCCTCGGCGATGCCCCAGGCGATGCTGCGCTCGTTGGCGACACCGAAGACCAGCACGCGCTTCCCTGCGAAGAGACCGCTCATCCTTCAGCCTTTCCGTGGTGCCCAAGGCCCGCCGCGGGCGAGCCTCACTCGAACATGTCGAACGCCGTGGACAGGTCCTGCTTGGAGAACACGCGGAAGGCGACCAGCGTGGTGGTGCGCTCGATACCGGCCACCTTGGCGAGGTGTTCGGTGACCACTTCCGCGATCTGCTCCCACTCGGGCACGCGCACCACGGCGATCAGGTCCCATTCGCCCGAGACGGAGTAGACCTCGGCCACGCCGTCGATGTCGGCGACACCGCGCGCGGCACTGGCAATGTGATCGCGCTCCGCCCGGATCAGCACCACCGCCGCTACCATCGCGTCCTCCTTGCCCGCGCGTTCGATACAGAGCCGGCCGTGGCCCCGGGCGCGGGGCCGGGCGCCGGGCGTGCGCGGCGAAGGTAGCGGGCGGAGTGAGCCATATCAAGCGCCGTCGGCTTGCGCCGCACCCCGGCGGAGCGGATACTCCGCGGCCATGACGGAGACCCGGGACGCGCACTATCGGCGCCGGCAGCGTCAGGCAATGGCCAGCCTGCTGCTGATGGTGCTGATCTGGGGGATCAACTTCCCGATCGCGAAGCACGCCCTGGGCGAGATCACGCCGCCGGCGTTCAACTGCCTGCGTTTCCCGCTGGCTTCGCTGGTGGTGCTGCTCGCCCTGGCGCGCTCGGGGCCGATCCCGTGGCCGGCGGCCGCGGACCGGCGGCGCGTGCTGGTGCTCGGCCTGATCGGCAACGCGCTGTACCAGCAGTTTTTCATCTTCGGCCTGGCCAACTCGCACGCGGGCATCGCGAGCGTGCTGCTGGCGGCGACGCCGATCTTCACCACCCTGGCGTCATCGGCCGCCGGCCACGAGCGGATCTCGAACCTGACGTGGGCGGGAGTGGCGCTCGGGTTCGGCGGCCTGGTGCTGGTGATCACGCACGGGGGTACGGCCGCGGGCCCGGCCGCGGGCGAGAGCCGACTGCTGGGCAACCTGATGATGCTGTGCGCGTCTCTGGCCTGGGCCTTCTATACGGTGGGCAGCCGCGACCTGGTCGCGCGCTACGGACCCGTGCCCGTGACCGCGTGGACGCTCTGGACGGGCGCGATCGCGATCGTCCTCATCGGCCTCCCTTCCCTGCTGCACACGCCGCTGCACACGCTCTCCCCGGCTACCTGGTTCGCAGTCGGCTACGCGGGGGTGCTGAGCATCGGCCTGGCCTACCTGATCTGGTACCACGGCGTGGAAGCGCTGGGGAATACCCGCACTTCCGCGTTCTCCAACCTGACGCCGGTGATCGCGCTGCTGGCGGCGTGGCTGACCCTCGGAGAAGCGCCGGGCGCCTGGCAACTGGCCGGGTCCGCCGTGGTGCTGATCGGGGTGAGCATCGCCCAGTTCCGCCGCTGAGCGGCGGGGGCCGGGCGCGGGCGTGCCCGGCGGCAGGCCAGCCGCGCGGCGCGCGGCTAGCGAGCCCGGTATACGACCAGTTGCGGAACTGATCCGGCCGCGAACGGTCCACCGAGCGCCCCCGTGAACATCAGGCCGGGCGGGGCGTAGGTGCTGGTCACCGGAGCGGTCGCCAGGAACATGCTGCTGGCGCCCGGGGGGAGGCGGCCGGAACTGGCGCCATCGGTGAACGGCAGCACGCCGACGGCGAGCGGGAACGTGCCCACCTCGCTCAGGAGCCCGGGGCGGATGGGCAGATCGCCGAAGGTGTGGCGCTGGTCCAGGGGCGGCACCGAAGTACCGGCGAGCGACGAGTTGTAGAGCGCGATGCCGAAGTCGCCCAGCAGGCGGTCCCAGGCCTGCCCGGTCTGCGCGGTCACGTTCTGAGTGCTGGTGAGCTGCGTGCGGGTGAGCTTGCGGAGGAGCTCGTTCCCGCCATAGTGCGCGCGCAGGTAGCGCAGGAACAGGAACACGCCACCGCGCAGCTCGAGGGTGCCGGGCGCTTCCTCGGCGAGCAGGCTGGTAGAGCCGATGCTCGAGAGGAAGCGGCTGGCCCGCGAGTAGTTGGTGCGCTGGAACTCGCGGGCGGGCACCGCGTCGCCGCGTTGCGCGAACACTTCACCGACCACGTCCTCGGCAGTGTGCGCCAGGGCCTCGGAGAGCCAGAGCGCGTCGAGCGACTGGTTGCGGGCCGAGAAGTTGATCATGTGCTGGAGCTCGTGCGCGAGCACGGGCTGTACGGCCCGCAGGACCGTGCTCGAGGAGCGGACGTCGCCGAACTTCCCCTGGGGATCGGGCACCAGGCTGTAGAAGATCTCGCCGCGGTTGCTGTCGGCGCAGCGGGACTTGTCCACCAGGTCGCAGCCGTAGAAGTAGCCGGCAATGAAGCTGGCATCGCCCTTTTCCGTCAGGGCGTTCACGCGCGGCGTGAACAGGATGATGATCCGGCCGTTGCCGTCGATGTCGCTGGGCGCGCCGAACACCGCGACGTCGGTGTCATAGATCGGGTCGTCGAGAAGCTCGCCGAAGCGCGTGAAGTCGGTGGCGGTGAACCCGCCCGTGGGAGCCGCGAGGTCCTGGTAGATGAGGGCCCGGGTGCTGACGGCCACCACCTCGGCAGTGATGGACACGGACTTCTGTTCGGAGTTCAGCACCTTGAACGCACGCTGATCTCCGACCTGCGGCTCGGCGACCTGGGCCGCCAGTCCGGCGGTGGCTGCCCGCAGCTCGGCGGCGGCGCCGACCCAGGCGCGTTCCCGGGCCCGCAGGCGCAGCTCGAAGGCATCGGCGCTGGGCACGTCGGCGGCCGGCGGGATGGCGGCGGCCGGGGCGATGCCGGGATAGCTGCCCAGCTCGAACGGCATCTCGCCGCGATAGATCCGAGTGGCGTTCTGAGGCAGCAGCAGGTAGCGGGCGCTCGGGATGCCGCCGGGAAGCCGGAGGCAGGCGAGCTCGGCCGGAGCGGACAGGAAGATGGCCTGGCCCGGCTGGATGGTGAGGGCCGTGCCGGGCACGCCGACCGCTGCGAAGGGGGTGGTGGCGCTGGTCACGCTGCCGACCAGGACATCCACCGCGACGGTCCGGGTGGGCACGCAGCCGGGCACCACCACCTCGATGCGGGTGCTGGTGGCGCTCACGATCCGGCCGCGGATCCGGTCGAAGCGCACCGCATCGTACTCGGCGCGGTTATGGAAGTTGGCGCCTGTGATCACCACGGTCTGGCCGGCCGCACCTCCGGCAGGCGTTATCGACTGGATCTCCGGGCGCAGCACCGCCTCGGCAGAGAAGCCCGCCGCGGTGCCCACCTGGCGGGGCGCGGTGGCCTTGACCACGTAGCTGCCCAGGCTGCTGCCCAGGCGCAGCCGGGTTTCGGCGATCCCGCTCTCGTCCGTGGTGGCGGTAGCGGGCGTCACGTTGCCGCCGCCGCTCGTAACCTGCCACGTCACGGTCACGTCCTCGACGGGCTTGTCGGTGCTGGCATTGACCACCAAGACCTGCAGCGGCTCGGTGAGCTCGCTGCCGGCCAGCCCGAATTGCTGGTCCCCGCTCACGACGGAGAGCTCCACGCTCGGCGCCTGCGGCCCGGTGGCATCCCGGCAGGAGACGAGCAGCAGCCCGGTGCAGAGACCGAGTATGGTCCGTTTCATCGGGGATCGGTTTGGGGTCAGTGCTGGTAGAAGGGTAACGGACGAGCGCGCGGGCCGGCAAACCCACGCGTACCCGGCCCCCTCCGGGAGCGACGCCGCGGCCGGTGGCGCGCTCGAGCTGCCGGCGCTGCTGCAGCGGAGTACCGCGCTGGCCAGCCCCGGGTTCCGGCCCCGTCCTTGCCACTTGTTGGGACCCCGTCTACACTCACCGCCGCCGTGCGTGGGCCCGGGACGCGATGCCGGTGCGATCGCCCGGCGGGGGAACGAGAGAGGGAATGTCATGAAG
>VEPF01000377.1:4693-8811 GCA_012027055.1 Gemmatimonadota bacterium
GAATCGACTCACCCTACCGGTGCGTCGAGCACTCGCAGGGCACCGTCAGTTACGGCGCCAGGCTGTGGCCGTCCGAAGGCCGGAGCGGCCTCGGGCCGCAACGCGCGAGCGGGCTGGGCGTGCGCTACGGCATCGCACTGAGCGGTCCGATCACGCTCGAGGTGGACATGCTCTACGCGCCCACCACCCGGGCGATCGGCGACACGGCCCTCACGGTGCCGGACTCGCTGCCCACCATGATCGGCGAGGCGGACATGAAGCTGCTCGTCGCGATGGGCAGCATCCGCTTCAACATCACGGGCGGCCGGACCTGGCGGGGCCTCCAGCCGTTCGTACTCTTCGGCGGCGGCCTCGCGTCGGACATTGCCGGCAAGACGGCGCTGCAGGACTCGGTCCCGGCATCGGCCCGGTCCAACTTCGGCACCAGTTTCGCCGGCCAGCTGGGGGCCGGCATCGCCTGGTATCCTACCGCGCGCTGGTCGCTGCGGTTCGAAGCACGAAATGCATTGTGGAAGCTGAAGTACCCGGTCGCGTTCCAGCGGATACAGGGTAGCCTGCCCGTGCCTGCCGACGAATGGGAGAGCAACTCGATCCTCTCGGTGGGCGTGGCGATGCACTTCTGAGGGCCGCGGGAAGCCCGCGGCGCCGCGGCATCGGAACCGAGCGGCAGCAGCGTACCCGGGGGAAGGACCCTAGCGGAGCCCGCCCGCCGAGCCGGGGGCGCGGCTCCGTCGTCGTTCCGGCGCCGGCTGCGGCACGAATCCCGAACGGGAGGTGGCGGTGGAGGCAACGGTGAAGCGGAGCTTCGGCGAGCGCATGAAGGGCGCGGCGCTGCTGCACGTGGACACGTACGAGGAAGTGGAAGCCGATGCCTCGGCGACACCGCAGGCGGCCGGCGTGGTGGCGCTGGTCGCGGCCGTGGCGATCGCTGTGGTGACGGCATTCGTCGGCTGGCTGATCTGGGCCCTGCTCACCTACCTGATCGGCGACAAGCTGCTGCGCGGGACGGCGACCTGGGGCGAGCTGCTGCGCACCCTCGGCTTCGCGCAGACGCCGCGACTGCTGCTGGTGCTCGCCCACGTGCCCACCTTCGGAGTGCCGGTGCAACTCGTGGTGTTCGGGTGGACGCTGGTCACCAGCGTGGTGGCGATCCGGCAGGCGCTCGACTTCGGCACCGGCCGCGCCATCCTGACCGGCGCACTCGGGCTGGTCGTGGTCGAGCTGCTGCGGATCATGCTCTGAGGCGACGTGAGCTACGCCTCGCCCGAGGTACCGATCTGGCTGGAGGTCAACGGCCGGCATCGCCGTTGCTGGAGCGCGAGTCCGCACGACCTCGAGACGCTGGTGCTGGGCCATCTGCTCACCGCCGGCTACCTGGACTTGGCCGGGCAGCTGGAAGCGCTGGAGCTGTGCGCCGGGCCGCCCGGCTGCCTGGGCGCGCGCGCCCGCGTGCCGGAACCGAACCTGGTCCGCGCGCTGCAGGTGCGGCAACACATGCGCGCACACGGCTGCGGGGTGCGCCACTTCGTGCTCTGCGAGCCACAGGCCCTGCGGCGACCCCGGTTGCTCGCGCCGCCGCCCGCAGAGACCCTTAGGCCGCTGTTCCGGGCGCTGTTCGCGGCGACCGATGCCGCGTGGCCGGAGGGTGGGATGCACGCAGCCGCGCTCTGGGACGGCGTGCGCCTGCTGGCCCCCGGGTTCGACGTCGGCCGGCACAACGCGGTAGATCGCGCGGTGGGCGCGGCGGCGCGCGCGGTGGAGCTCGCGCGCACCGGCCTGGTGCTGAGCGCACGCGTGAGCGGCGCAATGGCGCTGCAGGCGGCGCGCGCCGGGGTCGGCTTCATTGCCAGCCGTTCCGTCCCGACCACGCTCGCGGCGGAGCTGTGCACGGCCGCCGACCTACCCGTGAGGGCGCGCGCCGGCCGAGCCGAACAGCGCGAGGGGGACGCATGAGGGGTGTGCTGGGAGCGATCATCGCGGGCGGTCGCAGCGCCCGCTTCGGTGCCCCGAAGCCGCTGGTGATGCTCGCAGGCGAGCGCCTGGTGGACCGGGTGGCGCGCGCCCTGCGGGACGCGACCGATCACGTGGTGGTGATCGCGAACGAACCCGCGCTGGCGGCCACGATCGGACTGCCGTGGCGCGCCGACGAGCTGCACGATATCGGCAGCCTGGCGGGCGTGCACGCGGCCCTGCGCTGGGCGGCGGAGCGTGGCGACGGCGGCATCCTCGCGGTGGCAGTGGACCTGCCGCTGATCAGCGCGCCGCTGCTGCGGCGGTTGCGCAGCGAGGGCGAGCAGGGCCGGGACGCGGTGCTGCCCGAGAGCACCGGCCCGCGCGGCATGGAGCCGTTGTGCGCGTACTACGCAATCACCTGTCTGCCGGCGATCGAGCGGGCGGCCACGCGCGGGGACGCGCGCATGATTGGCTTCCACGGCGAGGTGCACGTGCACCGGCTGCCGCTCGCCGAGGTGCGCGCCTTCGGCGAACCGGAGCGGCTGTTCGCGAACCTCAATTCGCCCGCCGAACTGGCCGGGCTGGAGCGCATGCTCGGAGGTGAAGGGCCGTGACGCGCGAGCGCGAGGCGGACTGGTGCACGGTCGCGCAGGCACTGCGCGAGATGCTGGCGCAGGTGGCGCCGCTCGGCAGCGAATCCGTGCCGCTGCTGGAGGCGGCCGGCCGGGTGCTGGCGCTGCCGGCGGTCGCGCCGGTCGAGCTGCCGCCGTGGGACAACAGCGGCATGGATGGCTACGCCGTGCACGGCGCGGACATCGCGCCGGCCTCGGCGGATCAGCCGGTGCGCCTGCGGCTGGCCGGCGCGATCCCGGCCGGGGACTTCCCGTCCGGACCGCTGGCGCGCGGCACGGCGCTGAAGATCATGACCGGGGCACCGGTGCCTTCCGGCGCGGACACGGTCGTGCGGGTGGAGCACACGCGCGCCATGCCGGATGGCACCGTCGAGGTGCGGAGCGCGTCCGATCGCGGTCGCAACATCCGGCTGCGCGGCGAGGATATGCGCGCAGGCGAGACCGTGGTGCGCGCGGGTACGCTGCTACGGCCGCAGGAGATCGGCGTGCTGGCGAGCGTCGGCGCCGCGCAGGTGCCGGTCCAGGTCCGGCCGCAGGTGGCAGTGCTGGCCACTGGCGACGAGTTGGTGGACGTGGCCGAGTTCGCCGCGGTCCGGGCCAGGCAGCGGATCGTGAACTCGAACAGCTACGCACTGCACGCCGGACTGCTCGCCACCGGCTGCACGCCGCGGCTGCTGGGGATCGCGCATGACGACGACGCCAGCCTGCGCGCGCATCTGCGCCCCGCGCTCACGGCGGACGCCCTGATCACCACGGCGGGGGCAAGCGTGGGCGAGCACGACCGGGTGAAGGACGTGCTGGAGGAGCTCGGCATGAGCGTGCACTTCTGGCGCGTGCGCATGCGGCCGGGCAGCCCGTTCTCCTTCGGGACCATCGAGCGCGCGGGGCGCGCCCCGCTGCCGGTGTTCGGGCTGCCGGGTAACCCGGTCTCCGCGGTGGTCACGTTCGAGGTGCTGGTGCGGCCCGTGCTCCGGCGCATGCTCGGCCGCACCGACATCTACCCGCTCACGGTGCCGGTGCGCACGGCGGAGCGGATCGCGTCGAAGCGCGGGCTCGTGCACTTCCTGCGCGCGGCGCTCGAGCAGGATGCGAGCGGCGAGTGGCGCGCCCGACTGACCGGGGCACAGGGATCGGGCATGCTGACATCGCTGGTACGGGCTGGCGCACTGCTGGTGGTGCCGGCCGCGCGGGACTCGCTGAACGAGGGCGAGCCGGCCAGCGCGCTGCCGCTGGGCGGCACGGACGGCGCCCAGCCGCAGCCGGGTTTCGGGCAAACGGAGGCAGAGGATGAGTGACGTCGTCGTACCGACCCGGCATCAGCCGGCGCTGCCGCTGGACAGGCTGATCCTTAAGGAGCAGCCGGACGCGGAAGCGGTACCCATGGATGTGGTGTTCGTGGGCGGCGGACCGGCCGGACTGGCCGGTGCCAGCCAGCTGGCGAAACTGGTGCGCGCGGACAACGAGCGCGGGGGCGGCATCGGCGCGATCGAGATCGGCGTGCTGGAGAAAGCGGCGCGCCCAGGCGAGCACTGC
>VEPF01000287.1 GCA_012027055.1 Gemmatimonadota bacterium
CGGCCGATTCGCTGGCGTTCGTCGTCGCTGGCCGCCGCGAACGGGCCGAGGCCTGGCTGGATACGATCATGGTGAACACGGCCGCGGGCGTGCAGACGCGGGTGTACCGCTTCCTCCGCACGCCGTACGGACCGGTGATCGCGCGCCATGCCGCCACCGCCTTTGCCGTGTCGCTGGCCGGCATGGAGGAGGGCGGCAGCCTGCAGCAGTGGCTGGCGATGGGACGGGCCCGGTCCATCGACGAGTTCCGGCCCGCGCTGGCGCGCCGGGCGCTGCCGGGACTGGCCACGGCCTACGCGGACACCGTGGGCAACATCATGTCGGACGACGGGCGCGGCGGCGCGTCGGTGCTGAACCCGGAGGGCGGCGAAGTCCGGGTGGGCGCGAGCCGGTCCGGGCGAGTGCTCCGGGCCGACAGCGGCTGGACGGTGCCGCTGCTGGCGCGCCTGGCGCTCGGCACCGCACCGCTCAATGCGGCGACCGAAGTACAGCAGCTGGTGCAGGAGTGGGAACAGGTAGGCGGGCACGATTCGCGGCGCGCGTTCGCGCTCGACACCGCAGTGGAGCTGCTCCGCCGCTGGAACGGGCGAACCGGAGAGCGTGCCGTCCGGTGGGAGGCGGGAGACGCCGCGGCGCCCGCGGCCGCCGCGGACTCGGCCGCGAGCTTCGCTGCAACGCTGTACTACATGTGGCAGGAAGCGTACCGGGCTACCCGGACGAGTGGCGCCGCCGGCGCGACGACCGGGAGCCCGTTCCCGCGTTTCCAGGCTTTGGAAGGCGCGGTGGCGAGCCTGCGCCAGGACTGGGGACGGATCACGGTGCCCTGGAGCGAGGCGCTGCGGCTGCAGCGGCCGGACCCGAGCGTGAGCGCGGGTTTCCGCGACACCCTGCCGAGTATCCCCTTGACCGGCTTTCCGGACGGCACGCTGTTCGTGCTCAACAGCGCGCCCGGCGGGGCGCGCAGGCGATATGCGGCGAGTGGCACCGCCGCAGTGCTGGTGACGGAGTTCACGGCTCGGCCGCGGGCCGCGAGCGTGGTCGTGTTCGGGGCCAGTGGCAGGCCGGCCTCGCGCCACTTCTTCGACCAGGCGACGAAGTATGCCGCGGGCGAGCTGAAGGAGGTGCGCTTCGGGAAGGGCGAACCGGGGCGGACGCGTTATCACCCGGGCCAGCGAGAGCTCCGACCTGAAACGCCGCCGCAACGATGACCGTAGTGCGGGGCAGCCGGCCTCGCCGGCCGGGCAGGCCAACCGAAATGCAGGAGGGGCAGGTGCACAACCCTGACGAGCCCATGCGGAACGACGAGCGACGCGACCCGCTGCGGGAGCTGCAGGCGAAGGTCGATTCGGCGCTCGATGACGTGAAGCCGAAGATCCGGCGCGCGCTGGAGGAGCTTGAGGCGAGAGTGGATGAGGCGCTGCAGGAGATTCGGCCGCGCGCCCAGGCCGCCATGCGCGAAGTACAGCCGCGGGTCGATCAGTTCGTGGCCGACGTGCAGCCCCGGCTGGACTCCGTGCTGGAGCGGCTGCAACAGCGGATCGAGGAGCTGCGCCGGGAGCTGGATGCCCGGGCGGCGCGGACCGCAAGAGTGGAACCGGCAGGAGAGCTGCCGCCGGCTGCGGATGCGGGTCCGGAGGACGTCGGCACCGCAGTCTGAGCGACGCGCTGGTCGCGGGCACCCGGGCGATTCCCGGAATGCCGCGCGGAGCAGGCAACGACGGCCCCGTCGGGCGAGCGCCCGGCGGGGCCGTATCGTCTCGCTAGTTGGTCTCGGGACGCGGCCGGCAGCGTCCCGCAGCCCGGTTCACAGCTCGGTCTGGACTACCCGCCCCAGCTCCGGCCGGGGCGGATCCGGTTCGAGCACGGTCGTGAACTCCGGGGCCTGGAGCTGACGCGGCAACTGCTCGATCACCTCGAGCGGGGCGATCTCATCGCCATCGCCCGCGCCCAGATCGCGGAACCGCCGCGCGGCAGGCAGGACGCGCGTCTCGAGTGCCCCTACCGCGCCGTTGAAGTGAGTTATGGTGCGGTCGAGCGCGCGGCGCAGGTCCTCGAGGTGCCCCGCCATGGTGCGGATACGCACGTACAGGTCGCGGCCCAGACTGCTGATCTGCTGCGCCTCGCGAGTAATGCGCTCCTGCCGCCACCCGTAGGCAACCGCGCGGAGCAGCGCGATCAGGGTCGTGGGTGTGGCCAGCAGCACGCGCTGCTGGACGCCGGCCTCGATGAGCAGCGGGTCCTGTTCGAGCGCGGCGCTGTAGAACGACTCCCCGGGGATGAACAGGACCACGAACTCCGGGGTGGGATCGAATTGCTCCCAGTACGCTTTCTCGCTCAGCTTCTTGACGTGCGCGTGGATCTGCGCTGTGTGCTGCGCGAGCAGGGCGTTGCGGCTGGTCTCGTCCCGGGCCGCGAGCGCGTCGAGAAAAGCCTGCAGCGGGACTTTGGAATCGACGACCACGTTGCGCCCGGCCGGCAGCCGGACCACCAGGTCGGGGCGGAGCCGGCCATCATCGGTGCTGACCGACTCCTGCTGCGTGAAATCACAGTACTCGAGCATCCCGGCCAGCTCCACCACCCGCTTGAGCTGCACTTCGCCCCAGCGGCCGCGTACGTGCGGGGCGCGCAGCGCCTGTACCAGGCTGGCGGTCTCCTGCTGCAGCTTGGCGTTGTCTTCGGCCAGGCGACGCACCTGCTGGAACAGCCCCTCGTATGCCCCCGCCCTCGCTTTCTCCAGCTCCAGGATGCGGTCATCGACCCTGGTGAGCGACTCGCGCAGCGGCCGGACCAGCTCGTCGATCGCGCTCCGCCGGCTCTCCAGTTCGGTCCGGGACTTTTCGTGCTGCTCCGCCAGCGCGGTGCGGGCCAGGTTGAGGAATTGCTGGTTCGCGTGCGCCAGGGCATCACCCGAGAGCGCCTTGAACTGGTCGGACAGCTTTCGCTCCGCCGCGTCCAGCAGGGCCAGCTTCTCGGCCGCCGCGCCGCGCTCCAGCTCCAGCCGTTCCCGCCGCGCCGCGCCCGCGACCCGCTCGTCCGCCAGCTCACGGGCGAGCGACGCCTGCCGGGCATCCTGCTCGCGCAGCGCCTGCTCCAGTCCGGGAATCCGGCTGCGCTGCACGTCCGCCCGGGCCAACTGGGCGCGGTACCAGAGTGCGGCCAGGATGGCGCCCAGCCCGACGCCGGCCGCCACGAGCGCGATGACCGAGACTGTACTCATGGAGCTCCGATCCGGTGGGTTGCTGCCGGGCAGCAATATAATCCTCCGGAGCGACATCGGGCATGCACCAGGTGGAGCGGGTGGGAGTGCGGTCCGGCTGCCGCAGTGGTGACGCGGCCGACGGCGGCTCAGGACCGGGTGGCGGCGGCGCGGTGGTGCAGCCAGCCGGGGATACGGGCCGCCAGCAGCAGTGCGATGAGCGCCGCGAAGAGCACCGGCTCGAAGACGTCCAGCTTGGAGGAGCGCTTCCAGAAGAAATGGAGCGCTGCGGCCGGGGCGGCCAGATAGATCAGCCGGTGCAGCCAGAGCCAGTGTCGGCCGAGGCGGCGGACCCAGCCGCGGGTGGACGTGATGGCGAGCGGCAGGAGCAGCAGGAGCGCGGCGAAGCCGGCGGTAATGAAGGGTCGCTTCACCAGGTCGGCGAGGATGTCATCCCAGGCGAAGCCGCGATCGATGGCGAGCCAGATGGTGAAATGCAGCGCCGCGTAGCCGAAGGCGAAGAGTCCGAGCAGCCGGCGCAGGCGGACCAGCCAGGACCAGCCGGTGAGCCGCCGCAGCGGGGTGATGGCGAGTGTGGCACAGAGCAGGACCAGGGCCCAGAAGCCGGTCTGGTGCGTCAGGTACTCGATGGGATTGGCCGTGAGGCGGCCGAGATAGCCGCGCCCGGCGAGCGTCGCCAGGGGCGAGAGGCACAGCCCCCAGACCACCGGCTTCAGGCGGGTGGCCACCCAGTCGCGCCTGGGAGCGGGCCGCGCACGGAGTGGTGAAGCGGAAACCGCAGGAGTGCCGCTCATGCTAGAAGTAGCGGCGCAGATCCATACCCCGGTACAGCTGCGCCACCTGGTCCCCGTAGCCGTTGAACATGAGCGTATCCCGGCGCCGCAGCTCGCCGATGCGCCGCTCGTTCTTCTGGCTCCAGCGCGGATGGTCCACGTCCGGATTCACGTTCGAGTAGAAGCCGTACTCCCCTGGGTTCGCCCGTTCCCAGGAAGAAACGGGCTGGCGCTCGACGAACCGGATGCGGACGATGCTCTTGATGCTCTTGAAGCCGTACTTCCAGGGTACCACCAGGCGGAGCGGCGCCCCGTTCTGGTTGGGCAGATCGCGGCCGTAGAGCCCGGTGGCCAGCAGCGTGAGCGGGTGCCGCGCCTCATCCAGGCGCAGCCCTTCGACATAGGGCCAGTCCAGGGTGCGGGAGCGTTGTCCGGGCATCTGCTCCGGGTCGTACAGGGTCTGGAATTCCACGAATTTCGCGCCCGGCAGCGGCTCCACCCGGCGGACCAGGTCGGCGAGCGGGAAGCCGCGCCAGGGGATCACCATGGACCAGGCCTCCACGCAGCGGAGGCGGTAGATACGGTCCTCCATGGTGACGCCCCGGAGGATGTCCTCGAGTCCGTAGACTCCCGGCTTCGCCACCAGGCCCTCGATGGCCACGCTCCAGGGACGCGGCCGGAGCGTGCGGGCATTCCGGGCCGGGTCGCCCTTGTCGAGTCCGAACTCGTAGAAGTTGTTGTAGCTGGTGATGTCCTCGTACGACGTGGGGCGGTCCGGCCGCTCCTGGGCGTCAGGATCCGCTGCGTTCCGGCGGGGCTGCTCGCAGCCCGCGGCGGCGGCCGGCAACAGGGCGCCCAGCGCGCCGGCCGCGCCCAGGCGCAGGAAGCGGCGGCGGTCCAGGTAGAGGGACTCCGGCGTGATCTCGGCTGCGGGGATGTCGTCGTACGGTGGCATGGTCACGGACGTGCTGGTTCAAAGCCGGCCTGCGGAGTATAGAACTGCACTGCCGCGCGGAAGTTCCTCGCGGCCAGGTGGTGGCGGCAGGTGGCGCCGGACCGGCACGCGACCCGGGCCGGGGGCCACAGGCCCGGCCGCCACTTCCCTCCGCCTCGTGCCCGCGGCCATCTTGTGGTCCCGCGACCGCACCCGGGGCAGGGATGCGATTCGTGCAGTGGTGGGCGCTGGCCCTGGCGTTCCCGATCGCGGCAATGCCGCTGTCGGCGCAACAGTTCTCGCGCTTCGACACACAGGGGCTCGGCTGGTACAAGGGCAATACGCACACGCACACCAGCGCCAGCGACGGGGACTCGCCGCCCGAGCAGGTGGCGCGCTGGTACAAGGAGCACGGCTACCAGTTCCTGGTGCTCTCCGACCACAACGTCTTCACGGACCCGGCCGCGCTGGCGCAGCTGGCGGACAGCACGTACCTGCTGATCCCGGGCGAGGAGCTGACCACTTCGTTGGCGAAGAAGCCGGTGCACGTCAACGCGCTGAACATCCCGCACGCCATCAAGGAGCAGCAGGACACCACGCTACTCGGTACCATCCAGCGGAACGTCGATGCCGTCCGCGCAGTGAGCGGAGTGCCGCACATCAACCACCCGAATTTCGGGTGGGCGCTGGACACGGCGGTACTGGCGCGCGTCGAACGGGACCGGCTGCTGGAGATCTTCAACGGGCACCCCACTGTCCACAACCGCGGCGGCGACGACTCGCCGGGGCTGGAGGCGGTGTGGGACTGGCTGCTCTCCCACGACCGCCGGCTGTACGGCATCGCGGTGGATGATGCGCATCACTTCCAGGGCGAGTTCGCACCGGACCGCGCGAACCCGGGGCGGGGCTGGATCGTGGTGGCCGCGTCCGGCCTGAACGCAGCGGCGCTGATGGAGGCGCTGGAGGCAGGTCAGTTCTATGCGAGCACGGGAGTCGTGCTCGAGCGGCTGCAGGCGGAGCCGGGGCAGCTGACCGTGACCATCCGGCCGCGCAGCAACTTCAAGTACACTACCGAATTCATCGGCCAGGATGGCGCGGTACTGGCGCGCGTGGGCGGAGTGCAGGCGGCGTACGCGCTGCGCGGCGGCGAGCGCTACGTGCGCGCCCGGGGCACCGACTCGGGCGGGGCCATGGCCTGGGTGCAACCCGTCTTCGTCACGCGGTAGCTTCCGTCGGACGGCACGGACACGATCGTGTGGGCACGGCCCTACCGCACCGGGATCGTGCTGGCGTTCGCGCTGGCCCTGGTCCCTGCCGTCGGCGCCGGCCAGGCGCCGAGCAACGTGAAGCCCATCGGCGAGGCCGTGCTGGGCTCGCTGGAAAGGCGCTCGATCGGACCGGCCAACATGGCGGGCCGGGTCACCGACGTGGAGGGGCTGCCGAGCCCGTCGAAGACCTTCTACGTGGCTTCGGTCGCGGGCGGCATCTGGAAGACCACCAACAACGGCATCACCTTCCGGCCGCTGTTCCAGAACGAGCGGGTGGCCTCGCTGGGGGATCTGGCGATCGCGCCGAGTGACACGCTACAGCTCTGGGCGGGCACCGGGGAGGAAGACGCGCGCAACTCGATCTCGCCGGGCGGCGGCATCTACAAGTCGACGGACGGCGGGCTCACGTGGAAGCTGATGGGCCTGGAGAAGACCCAGACCATCGCCCGCATCGTGGTGCACCCGACCAACCCGGACATCGTCTACGTGGCGGCCATGGGTGCCACCTGGAACCACAATCCGGAGCGCGGCCTCTACAAGACCGAGGATGGTGGCGCGACGTGGCGGCTGGTGAAGTACGTCGACCAGAAGACCGGCTTCATCGACCTGGTCATGGACCCGCGCAACCCGGACGTGCTGTTTGCGGCCAGCTGGGAACGGCTCCGCACGCCGTATTCGCTGCAGAGTGGCGGCCCGGGCAGTGCGCTGTGGAAGACCCCGGATGGCGGGAAGACGTGGACGGAAGTCAAGGGAGGCGGGTTCCCGGCCGAAACCAAGGGCCGGATCGGGCTGGCGATCGCACTCAGCAGCCCCGATGTCATGTACGCGCTGGTGGAGGCGGCTCCGCCAAGCGGCACCGGTGATGGGTGCCGGGCGTCGGTGGCGGGCGGCTGCGGCCTGTACCGGTCCCAGGACGGCGGCAACACCTGGGAGTGGATGGCGGGCACCAACGTGCGGCCGTTCTACTACTCGCAGGTACGGGTCGACCCCGAGCGGCCGAACCGCGTCTACTGGTCGTCGACGCCCGTGAACTTCTCGGATGACGGCGGCAAGACCGTCCGCAGCACCACGCAGGGGCTGCACGTCGATCATCACGCCAAGTGGATCGACCCGAAGGACGGAGACCGCATCGTGGTCGGCAACGACGGCGGGGTGGGCATCAGCTTCGACCGCGGCGGCAACTGGGATTTCCTGAACACCTTCCCGATCGGGCAGTTCTACGAGGTCAGCTACGACATGGCGACGCCGTACAACGTGTGCGGCGGGCTGCAGGACAACGGCAGCTGGTGCGGCCCGAGCCGTTACCGGGGCGGCATCACCAATTCGATGTGGGCGAGCGTGAGCGGCGGCGACGGTTTCTTCACGCAGCAGGATCCGCGCGACCCGAACACGGTGTACGCGGAGTCGCAGGGCGGGTCGATGGCGCGCATCGACATGCGCACCGCCGAGAGCACCCGCCTGGTGAAGCCCAGCTGGCGGCAGAGCTACACCATGTTCGAGGACTCGATCCTGATCGAACGCGGGGATACCGCGCAGCCGGTGACCGCGGGCCAGCAGCAGCGTATCGCGGCATTCCGGACGCAGCAGGTGCGGGATTCGACGGAACTGGAGCTGCGCTGGAACTGGAACACGCCGTTCCTGCTCTCGCCGCACAATCCGGACGTGTTCTACACGGGGGCCAACCGGGTGCTCAAGTCGGTGAAGAAGGGTGATGATCTGCAGCCGATCTCGCCCGACCTGACCACGCGCGACACCATGAAGATCCGGGTGAGCACGCGGAGCACGGGCGGAGTCACGTCCGATGTGACCGGAGCCGAGACCTTCTGCACGATCGTGGTGCTGGCGGAGTCATACGTACGGCAGGGATTGCTGTACGTCGGCACGGATGACGGTCTGGTCTGGCTCTCGCCGGACGATGGCAGGACGTGGCAGAACCTCACGGACCGCTTCAAGGGGAAAGTGCCGGCCGGGACATACGTGCGCCGGATCGAGCCGTCGCACCACGATGCGAACCGGTTCTACGTGGCGTTCGATGGCCACCGCACGGGCGACTACACGCCGTACCTGCTGGTGACGGATGACGGCGGGAAGAGCTTCCGCTCGATCGCGGCGAACCTGCCCACGGGCGGCCCGGACTTCGTGCACGTGATCCGGGAAGATCCGGTCAACCCCGACCTGCTGTACGCGGGCACGGATGTGGGCGCGTACGTATCGCTGGACCGGGGCAAGAGCTGGCAGAAGTTCATGAACGGCCTGCCGACCACGCCGGTCCACGATCTCAAGGTCCAGCCGCGCGACCGCGAGCTGATCGCGGGCACGCACGGCCGCTCCATCTGGATCATCGACGTGGCGCCGCTCCAGCAGCTCACGCCCGCGGTGCTGGCCGCGGCGGAGCCGAAATTCTTCGAGCCGGTACCGGCGGCGGCATGGGGCAAGCCGCCGATCGACGGGCAGTCCACGGGCCAGAAGTGGTTCCAGGGCGAGACGCGCAATCCGGGCGCCGAGCTGGCCTACTACCTGCCCGCGGACATCGGCGGGCGCACCAGCATCGTGATCACGAACACGCAGGGAGATACCGTCCAGAC
>VEPF01000219.1 GCA_012027055.1 Gemmatimonadota bacterium
CACCTGCGGCAGCGCCAGCACATCGAGCAGCGGCGGTGCCGCAGGAGCGGCGGGCCGCAGCACCGGAAGGAGCGGCAGTGCGAGCAGCAGGGCGAAGGCCAGCAACCACGCCCAGCGGCCGGCCCGGCCGGCAGCGCGCAGCATCGCTTCCAGCCCGAGCGCGCCCACGGCTACCAGCGCACTCACCCCCAGGACGTAGTATCCCCAGCTCAGCGCGCTCATGCTCCGCCCCCTTCTTCCAGACGCCGGTCCAGCAGCACGCGGATCCGCTCCAGCTGCTCCGGGCTCAGCCTGCGGTCCGCTACCAACTGCGTCAGCAACAGCTCCGGAGAACCCCGGAAGACCTTGCGCACCAGCCGGCGCACCGCGCTGCGGCCCGCCAGCTCCCGATCCACCAGCGCGTGGTACCGGTACGCCCGGCCCGCTTCCTCATGGCCGACGTGCCCCTTCTCCTCCAGGGTCCGCAGGATCGTGAGCACCGTGGTGTACGCCAGCTCGTCGGTGAGCGCGCCCTGCACCTCCGCCACGGTGGCAGGCCCACGCTCCCAGAGCACACCCATGACGTCCAGCTCGCGGTCCGTGAATTGGATTTCCATGCCTGGCATCGTGGTGTGGTGTGAGGCGTTTCCCGTCCCTTTCAACTACGAATCTAGTAGACAGCGTGGCGGCTGTCAACTATTTCGTTAGTAGACAGCGGCCGGCTCCCGCCGCCGGCAGGCGGCGAGCGGCTTGACCCCGGAGCGGCCGCCGCGACAGGTTGCAGGCAGCAGCGGCGGCCCGGCCGCGCAGCCCCGCGCCCTGCCGCCCGCTCGATCTCCCCACCGTCCACAGGCACGGCGACCATGGCGGAATACACGCAGGCGAACCGGCCGATCAAGGTGTTCACCTCGCTGGACGAGGACGTGCTGCTGCTGAACGGCTTCAGCGGCCTGGAGGCGATCTCGCAACCGTACGCCTTCCAGCTGGACCTGCTCTCCACCGACGTGGACATCGACGCGGCGGAGCTGCTGCGGACGCCGCTGCGCATCGAGTTCGCGGGCGGAGGTGACGACACCCGGGTCGTGCACGGGCTGGTCAGCCGCTTCTCGCAGACGGGGCGCAAGGACGATCTGGCCTTCTACCGCGCGGAGCTGGTGCCCTGGCTGTGGTTTCTGAACCTCTCGCGCGAATCGCGCATCTACCAGGAACTGAGCGTCCCGGACATCCTCGAGCAGGTCTTCAAGCGGGCGGGTTTCTCGGACTTCGAGTTCCGGCTCAAGCACGAGTACCAGAAGCGGCTGTTCTGCGTGCAGTATCGGGAGAGCCATTTCGCGTTCGTGTCCCGGCTGCTGGAAGAGGAAGGGATCTGCTACTTCTTCGAGCACGCGGAAGACAAGCACCTGCTGGTGCTGAGCGACGACAGCAGCGGGAGCGAGCCGGTGCTCGGGCCGGAGGCCATCGATTTCCTGCCCGAGGGCCACACGGACGAGTATGTGGTGAGCGAGCTGGAGTGCGAGCACCGGGTGTATCCCGGCCGGATGGAGCTGCGGGAGTACGATTACCTGAAGCCGACGACGGACCTGCAGGCGAAGCAGGGCGAGGAGGACGAGGAGGTCTACGACTATCCGGGCGGGTATCGCGAGCTCGATGACGGAGACCGTTTCGCGCGGCTGCTGCTGGAGGCGCAGGAAGCGGAGCGGCAACGGGTGCGGGGGGTGAGTGATGCCGCCGGCCTGGTGCCCGGCTGTCATTTCAAGCTGCAGGGTCACTATCAGAAGGGCACGAACACCAAGTACCTGGTGACGCAGGTGCAGCACGTCGGGAACGCGGGGAGTTACCGTGCCTGGGAAGGCGACGCCCCGTTCAACTACCGCAACAACTTCCTGGCGATCCCGCACGCGACTCCGTTCCGGCCCCGCCGGCGCACGCCGAAACCGGCGATCCATGGTTCGCAGAGTGCGCTGGTGGTGGGCAAGGCCGGCGAGGAGGTGTGGACGGACAGTCACGGCCGGATCAAGCTGCACTTCTACTGGGACCGGGACAGCAAGCGGGACGAGAACAGCTCCTGCTGGATCCGGGTGGCCACGCCCTGGGCCGGCAAGAGCTGGGGCGCGATCTCCATCCCGCGCATCGGCAACGAGGTGTTGGTGGCGTTCGAGGAGGGCGAGCCGGACCGCCCGGTGGTGATCGGCAGCGTCTACAACGCGGACCAGACGCCGCCGTTCGCGCTTCCGGGAGCGGGCATCCAGATGGGGATGCGGACCCGTTCCTCGAAGGGCGGCGGGGGCATGAACGAGATCACCATGACGGACAAGAAGGGCACCGAGCTGGTCAACGTCCACGCGCAATTCGACATGGTGACGAGGGTGGAGCACGACGACCGGCAGACGGTGGGCAACGACCGCACCGTCAACGTCGGCGGGAAGCACACGGAGACGATCAAGAAGGACACGAAGATCACGATCACGGAGGGCACCTACAGCCACGAAGTGGTCGAGGGCACGGCCACGCTGCACGTGAAGGGGGACGTGAGCGAGGCTTACGATGCGAACCAGAGCACGGTGGTGGGCAAGGTCATCCACATCCAGGCGGGCGACAAGATCGAGCTGATCACGGGTGACAGCTCGATGACTCTGGCCAAGGACGGGACCATCAAGATCGTCGGCAAGAAGGTGAGCATCGAGGGGAAGGATGAAGTGAAGGTGGACGCGCCGAAGATCGCGGTGAGCGGCGGCCAGGAAGTGAAGGCGGGAGTGGGCAGCCAGCTGGTGACCTGGAACACGGCGAAGGTGAGCGTGTCCGGCGCCGCCATCAACGCGACGGCGGTGGGGACGCACGAAATCGCCGGGGCGGTGGTCAAGATCAACTAGCGGCGGGTGGGACCGGAGCGTGGGCGCGCCGGCCGTGACCGAGACCGGCGCTCCGGCTTGACCCGGGCCGGAACGGGCGACACCTTGCACGACGCCGCGGCGGTCCCGCCGCGCACTTCACCGCCACCACGATGCTGCAAAGCCGAGCAGGCGGCATGCGTCCTGGGGACAGGTCATGATAGTCGACCGCCTGAAGCAGTGGTTCGACGAGTCGGTCGTGCAGCCGATCCTGGTGCCGCGGCTGGCGGCCCGGAGCCGGCCGTTGCTGATTCTCCTCGGCGTGCTGCTGCTGGTGCTCTGTGGCGTACTGCAGCCGCTGCTCCCGGCCGATGTGGCCGTGGAACTGCTCTACCTGGTGCCAGTGCTGACGATCGCGTGGGCGGGCGGCCGGCGGCCGGGACTGGCGGCCGCGGTGGCGGCCGCGGGCGGGCAGCTGGTGATCGACAGCTTCGATGCCGGCGCGCACACCAGCGCGGGCGTGGCCTACGGGAACTTCGGGCTGCGCCTGGCGATGTTCGTGGCCGTGTCCGAGCTGCTGCCGCGACTGCACCAGGCGCTGGACGCGGCGCGGGAGCGGGCCCGCACCGACCCGCTCACGGGTCTGGGCAACCGCCGTTTCTTCGAGGTCATCGCGCGCGCGGAGCTGGCCCGTACCAACCGCTATCGGCGGCCGCTGGCCCTGGGGCTGATCGACGTCGATTTCTTCAAGGAAGTGCACGACCGGCTCGGGCATCAGGCTGGTGATCAGCTGCTGCAGCTGATCGCACGGGAGGTCCGGCGAGTGCTGCGCGACTCCGACACGGTGGCGCGGCTCGGCGGCGACGAGTTCGCCGTGCTGCTGCCGGAAACGCCGGCGGACGGTGCCGACGTGGCGTTCCGGAAGGTGCACGGTCACCTCACGGCGGCGGTCGAGCGCGAAGGCTTCCCGGTCTCGTTCAGCCTGGGCGTGGTGACCTGCGATGCCGGCTCGTCCGTGCCGCTGGAGACGCTGATCCGGGAGGCGGACCAGACCATGTACATGGTAAAGAACAGCGGCCGCGGTTCTCTCCGCCTGCGCCCGCTGCGGGAGCTGTCGGCAGCGGTCTAGCAGCACGGCAGCCGTTCATGGGCGAACTGTATCCCACCCCCACCACGCTGCTCGAGCTGGCGCTCGAGACCGGTGCGTGGGGCCCAATGATGGACGACGCGCTGCGGTCCGCGCAGGAAACTGAGGCGGGCAGTCGCGCGCTGCTGGCCCTGGTGCAGGAAGCGGCGCCCACCGAGGCCGCGGAGCGCATCGCGGCGGCGGTCGCGACGCGAGCGCGGCTGACGCTGCTGCTGCGGGAGGAACCCATCGACTGGCCGGCCGCGGATGCGGTCATCGGTCGACTGGGCGGCGCGGCCGCGGAACTTCTGATCGAAGCGCTGATCCAGGCGGACGCACGCGCGGTCCGGCGGTTGTTCATGGACCGGCTGGCGCAGCTCGGCCCGGCCATTGCACCGGCGGTGCTGGAGCACGTTTCGGACGAGCGCTGGCAGGTGGTCCGAAACATGGCGGTGCTGTTGCGGGAAGCCGGCTGCGAGGTGGCGCCGGGGCTGGCCGAACGGCTGGCGGGGCATCCCGAGCCGCGCGTGCGGCGCGAGGCGCTGCTGCTGCGGCTGGTGCGGACCGGAGCGCGGGAGCGGGCCTTATCGGACGCGCTGCGCGACCCGGACCGGCTGGTGATTCGGGCGGCGCTGCACGCGGCTGGCCACCAGCTCCCGGAAAGCGGCGTGCTGGTGCTGGCGCGGCGCGTGGGCGAGGCCGACTTCCCGGGCGAACTGCGCGTCCCGGCCCTGCTGCTGCTGGGCCGGTCGGACATGCCGGCCGCGCTGGCAGCGCTGCTGCGGGCCGTCACTGGCGGGCGCAGACTGCTGGGCAGGCCGCAGCTGGCGCCGAAATCGCCGGAGCTGCTGGCGGCTCTCGCGGGCCTGGCGCGCAGGTGGCCGGACGAGCCGCGGGCCCGGGTCTTCCTGGACCTGGCCGGCCGGAGCGGCGAACCCGACGTCCTGGGCGCGATTCGGCCGCGCGCGGCCGCGGAGGTCGAATGAGCAGCGCGCACGAGCCGGAAACGGAGGCGCCGCGGCCGCGATCGACCGACGCGGGTCCGGGGCTGGAGTCGGAGCGGGCGGCGGTGCGGGCCTGCCTGGCGATGGCCGGCAGAGGGAAGCCGTTGCCGGCGGCGGATGCAGTGGCAGTAGCGAGCTCGCTGCAGGCCGCACTGCCGGAGTCGGGCGCGGCGGCACTGCTGCAGCTCCCGCTTCCCGACATGTCGGACTACATCACGGTGCACGCCCTCAACGTGGCGGCCCTGGCGATGGCCCTCGCCCGGGAACTCGGCCGGGACGAGGAGGAGGTGCGCGACCTGGGCGTGGCCGGCCTGCTGCACGACGTCGGTATGGCCACGGTGACGCTCGCGCTCCTGTGCAAGGCGGAACAGCTGGACGAGGCGGAGCGCGCGCTCGGCAAGCAGCACGCAGCCGCGGGGGCGGCACTGATCGTGGCGGCGGAGCCGGCGCTGCCCCTGGCCGCAGTGGTCGCCTACGAGCACCACCTGCGCGTGGACGGGGGCGGCTACCCGCGGCCGCGGCAAGCGCGGCCGGCGCAGCACGCGAGCCGGCTGGTGCAGCTGTGCGACGTCTACGACGCGCTGCGCACCCCGCGACCGTTCCGGCAGGCGTGGCCGGAGGAGATCATCCGGTCGTTCATCAGCTCGCGGGCCGGAGTGGAGTTCGATCCCGAGCTGGCGCGTGTCTTCCTGGGGTTGCTGCAGCGGGAGGAGCGAGCATGAACCGGCGGGCGCGGCCGGGCCGCACCCGCGGGGATGCGATCAGGCAGGCTGGATGATGTAGCAGACGCGCCACTTGTCCATCAGCTCCGGGTCCCCGGACTGCCTGCCGACGCCGGTCGGCACGTCCTCCCCTGGGCCGTACCAGCCGTACCAGGTGTCCGGCGGCCCGGTGAACTCGCGGCGATAGTGGTCGAGCAGATCGTTGGCGCTGAAAGTGTCCAGCTCTTCGCCCATGAGCTCGACGGTCAGGCTGTCACCGGCGGGACCGTCATAGATCACGCGGTTGAGCATGACCTTGTTCCACGCGGGGTGATCGGAGATCTCGTAGTGGCCCTTTTCCGGGAAACGGTACTCGGCCACCTCGGCGCCAGTGCTGACGCGGGTCTGGAAACGGAACTCTCCCACTTCCTTCCAGACCGGCTCCATCTTGTCCATGATCTGGATCCAGCGCAGCGTGACCCTGATCCTGCCGCCGGTCTGCTGAGCCATCGACACGCTCCTCGACGTGCGGGTGACCGGCTGCGGTCCGTAACGTTGGGCACGGGCGCCGGCCCCTACCGGGGCAGCAAGATGGACGGCGGGAACGGGTGCGGCAAGGCTGCGGAGGCGGCTTTCCCCACACGAATTCGGCTAATCCCCTACAGCCCTCAGGAATGGCCCGGGGCCAAAGTGAGAAAGCACTGCATCGGGAGGTTGCCCCCATGTACCACCGCATCGTAGTCCCCCTGGACGGCACGGCATTCAGCGAGTACGCGCTGCCGTACGCCATGCGGCTCGCGGAACGTTCGGGCGCGAACCTGGAGCTCTGCCACGTTCACGTGCACCAGGACCGGAACCCGGACTTCGCCGCGCTCACGCCCTACCAGTTCCAGCACTGCGTGGACGCCGAGTACGAGTTCGACGCGGAGGCCGCGGGGCACGAATCCGAAGCGCTCGACGCGGTGGCTGCGCGGGTCCAGGCCGGCACCTCGGCGGTGGTGACCACGCGCTCGCTGAGCGGCCGCGTGGGTGACGCCATCCGGCAGGAAGCCGAGAGCGCGGTGGCGGACCTGGTGGTGATGGCGACCCATGCCCGGAGCGGGTTCGCGCGCGTGCGGCTGGGGAGCGTGGCGGACCGGCTGGTGCACTCGCTCAACATCCCGCTCCTGCTGGTGCAGCCCGGGGCAGCCCCCTCGCCGCCGCCGTTCGAGGGCTTCCGGCGGGTGCTCATCCCGCTGGACGGCTCGCCCTTCTCGGAGCAGGTACTGGAGCGGAGCATTCCGCTGCTGAAGGCATCCGGCGGCAAGCCCGTGCTGCTGCACGTGGTCTCGCCGATGCTGGGACCGGCCCGGCGGACGGGCACGCCCGCGGGCGGCCGCATCATCCAGCGGCGGGAGGACGCGGTGGCCTACCTGGAGGTGCAGGCGCGAGTGCTGATTGCGCAGGGCTTCGAGCCCGAGCTGCACGCGCTGGTGGACCGCAATGCCGCCACGGCGATCATGGGCCTGGCCGAGCAGGAGGACCTGGACGCGCTGGTGATGGCCACGCACGGCCGCGGCGGGCTCACCCGGTTGCTGGTCGGCAGCGTCGCGGCCCAGGTGCTGCGCCAGTGTCACAAACCCATCATGCTGTACCGGCCGCAGCCGGCCGACACACCGCGGGCGGAGCTGCAGGACGCGTTCATGATCTACGGCCACTGACGACCGTCCGACCGCACCGGCCGGGACTGGAGGCCGCACCGCGAACGCGGGGCGGCCTTTCTTTCATTTCGGGGGCCGGCGCGGCCGGCCGGCGGTTGCGCGCCCCTGTTCCCGATCCCATCATCGCTGTGCTGGCATCGAGCGTCCCGGCTGCCGGTCCCGGCCCGCCCTCCGGCGGGCCGTCGAGGCCACCAGAGCGGGAGGTCCCGTGCGTAAGCTGTTCGACGAGGTGAAGGCCCGGCTCGCGGCGTTTCTCGACCAGCGCGAGTACGCGGTGCTGGCCGTGTGCTCCGCTGAGGACGAGGCCGTCGTCATCGGCAAGATCCTCGAGGGCCTCGACGAGGAGCGCGGGACGGAGATGTTCTGGCTCAGCACGGACGAGTTCCGCGACCGGGCCAGCTACGTCGGCACCATCTGCAACAGCTTCGCCGTCAAGCATGGCGGCGTGTCTCTGGCCCTGCAGAAGGACGGGGCCGCTCCCTGGCCGCCGCTCCCACTCGCCGTCCTGGACGAAACCGCGGACCCGGTGGCGCGCCTGCGCGCCACCCTGGAGTTCTCGCGCCAGCTGCTGCCTGCACCGGAAGGCTTCCGTGCCGTCTGGGGGTTCTATCCCAGCGCCATCGCCGATCACCGCGAGTTCGCGCTGCTGCTCTGGGAGCTGCTGCAGCACGAGTTCCCGCTACCGTGGTTCCACCACCTGCGCCTGGTGGTGCGGGCGGAGCGCGGGGATGCCTGGGTCCGCACCGCGCTCGCCGACCTCCCGCACACCGACTGGTACGATCCCGACCTGAGCCCGGCCGCCATGCAGCGGGCGCTGCACGAAGAGGCAGTGGACCCGAAGCTGCCGCTGGAGCGCCGCCTGCAGAACGTGCTGATCTCGGCGCACATGGATTACGGGCACCAGCGGTTCGGCGACGCGATGCGCAAGTTCGTGATGCTGCTGCGCTACTACACGGCCACGCGCAACCCGACCATGACTGCGGTGACGCTGAACGGCATGGGCGAAGTGCACCACCGGGTGGGCAACGACGAGCAGGCGGCGAACTGCTGGGAAGAAGCCACGGTACCGATCGCGGGCGAGGCGAATCCGCCGGTGCCGGTGCTGCTCAACGTGGTTTTGAACCTGGCAAACCTGCGCTTGAGCCAGCAGCGCTACGCGGAAGCCGAAGGCTACTACGACAGCGCCCAGCAGCTGGCCACGCTGCAGCGCGCGGGCGAGACCAAGGTGCGCTGCCTGGAGAACCTCGGGGTGTGCCAGCACCAGCAGGGCAAATGGCCCGAGGCCGAGCAGACCTGGTGGGCGGGCGCCACGGTGGCGGGCGAGCTGAAGCTGCCGGAGCACCGGCGCAACATCCTGCTGCGCCTGCGATCGCTGTATGCCGAAGCGGGTGACCATGGCCGTCGCTACCACGTGGAGCAGGAGCTCTCCTCGCT
>VEPF01000136.1 GCA_012027055.1 Gemmatimonadota bacterium
CTGCGTGGTCGTCGTGACCGAGGTCAGCGGTGCGGCCGCGCGCGTGCGCGGCGCCAAGCCGTTCCTGCGCGCGAATACGGACTCGCTCTTCGCCGAGTTCGACATGAGCATCCCGGACCAGCAGCGCGCGGACGTGTGGCTGGCGCAGTTCCGGAAATGGGAAGCAGGCGGGAACATGCCGACGCTGCAGGTCATGCATCTCCCGCGCGACCACACCGCGGGCGCGTCCGCCAGCCAGCACACGCCGCAGGCCATGGTCGCGGACAACGACCTCGCGCTGGGGCGCATCGTCGAGGCGCTCTCGCGCAGTCGCTTCTGGCGGAGCACCGTCATCTTCGTGCTCGAGGACGACGCCCAGAACGGCCCCGATCACGTCGACAGCCACCGCTCCCCACTGCTCGTGATCTCCGCCTGGAACCGGCCGGGCGTGTACCACCGCTTCGGCTCCACCGCCGACGAGCTGCGCACCATCGAGGTGTTCCTGGGCTTCCCGGCGCTCTCGCAGTTCGATCACAACGGCCGGCCGCTTCGCGAGATCTGGACGGACCGCCCCGACCTGACGCCCTATGCGGCGCTCGTGCCCGCGCAGCCGCTCGATGCGGTGAACCCGGCGCGCACCCCCGCGGCGCGCCAGTCGGAGGCGTTCGATCTCTCGCGCGCGGACGCCATCGACGACGACGCGTTCAGCCGCGTGATCTGGCTCGCCGTCAAAGGCGAGGGCGTGCCGTACCCGGGCGCCACGCGCATGTCGGCGCTCGAGGCCATGCGGGCGCGCTGAGGACCATGCGGGCGCGCTGCGGGCCGCGGGGGCGCCGGCTCGCCTTCCGCGCCCACGTCCGCCCGTGGTTGCCCCGGCCGCTGTCCCGGGGCCGTGCGGGCTTTCGCCCGCTCCTTCGGGGCGCCATCATGCCCGCACGTTTGGCCCCGCGATGTCGTCCCGCACGGGAGGCGCTGATGCCGGACCGCTTTTCGCCGCACCCGCTCCACGGCTTTGCCCTTTGCGGCGCGCTGGCACTGGCCGGCTGCGCGAAGGACCTCACCAGCGAACGCGCGGCGGAACTGATCGCGGCTCGCTTCCCGCCCGATACGATCGAGTGGACCACGGACGCGGGCTGGCCCCGGGCCCTGGAGGCACTGGCGGCCCAGGGCTGGATCCAGTACTCCGCGGGCGACGACGCGCCCACCCTGTCGCTCACGCCGGCGGGCGAGCAGCATGGGCTGCGCCTCACCCGCGACAGCCTGGCCTACGGCGGCGTGCGCTTGACCGGCCGCCTGTGCACCCTGGCGGTGGACAGTGTCGGCAGCATCACGGCGCTGGAGCGGCCCGGCGTACGGGCCGCGGAAACTCGCTTCACACGTCGCTACCTCCAGCCCACGGCGCTGTTCGACTGGCTGAGCAGGAGCCCCGTCTACCGCGACGAGTGCCCGCCGGCGAAGGTGCACGAGGGTACCGCCACGTTCCTGGCGGACGGCAGCACCTGGCGCCTGAACCAGGCGCCGGCATTCCCGGCGCAGGCGCAGGTGCAGGCGACCACCAACTTCTCCCGCGACTCCTATGGCCGGCTGAACGGGGCGGCGTACACCTTCGAGGTGGCCACGCCTGCCACCGACGCGGACGGCGACTCGCTCTCCTACCGCTGGGTGGGCCGCTACTACCCGGGCGAAGGCGACAAGCTGCTCGACATGGAATTGATGGCCACGGGCCTGAGGGCGAGCTGGCCAGGCCTGGTCATCATGGGCGAGCCCGCCGGCGGCGTGGTCATGTTCATCGCCGAAGACACCTGGGGCGCCACCGACACCGTCCGCATCTGCATCGAAGGCGGGTCGTTCGGCTGCTGAACCCGGCGATCGGGAGCGGCCGCGCTCCGGCCTCTCCCCGCCACCCCGTCCGCGCACCCTCCGGCCCGATCGCAGCCGGCCTCGCCGACCGTCCATTTCTCCCTTGCTGCGGCTCTTGACAGGGCGGCTGCAGCGCTGGTACCTGAGTGTATTCTGATTCCACCGAGTTGAACCAAAGGAAACCCTGGAACCCGGCTGACGGCGGCAGGGAGGGGCAATGCGCCTGGGTGTGTGCGCGAGTATGATCGCGCCGGAACGGGACTCGATCGGCATCGAGTCGGTCGCGGCGGCGGCAGGCATGGGCTTCGACTATGTGGAGCTGTCGCTGGCGCACCTGGCCGCGCTGCCCGAGGCGGAGTTCGAGGGGCTGGTCAAGCGCATGGCGCGCGCCGGCCTGCACTGCGAGGCCTGCAACAACTTCTTCCCGCCGCCGGTGCGGCTCACGGGGCCGGATGCCGATCTGCAGGCGGCCCTGGACTATGCGGCCGCCGCGCTGGCGCGGGCCGCGTGGCTGGGGGTAGAGGTGGTGGTGCTGGGCAGCTCGGGGGCGAAGAACATCCCGGCCGGCTTCCCCGCGGCGGAAGCGCGGCGGCAGTTCCTGGCGCTGCTGCGCGGGCTCGCGCCGTGTGCACGCCAGTACGGCATCACCATCGTGCTGGAGGCGATCAGCCGGCCGGAGGCCAATTTCATCAACCTGGCGGGAGAGGCGCTCGCACTGGTGCACGAGGTGGACCATCCCGGCGTGCGGCTGCTGATGGACTACTATCATCTGGCCACCGAGGCGGAGAGCCCGGGTGTGATCCGGGAGGCCGGTCTGCTGATCCGCCACGTCCATTTCGCGCAGCCGGCCGGCCGCGCCTTCCCGGTGGCGTGGGACGCGGAGTACCAGCCGTTCTTCCGGGCACTGCAGGACATCGACTACGGCGGGCGTCTGAGCATCGAAGCGTATACCAGCGACTTCCCGAAGGACGCGCCGCGCGCGCTGGCGATGCTGCGGGCGGCCGCGAACTGGTGAGGCCATGAAGGAACTGCACCTGGGGAGCCACATCCGGAAGCTGCGGCTGGAGCAGCACCGGACGCAGCAGGAGATCGCGGACGCGTGCGGCTTCACCAAGAGCCTGCTCTCGAAGATCGAGCGGAACCGGGTCATGCCGCCGATCGCGACGCTGGTGAAGATCGCGAACGCGCTCGGCACGCGGGTGTCGGTGCTGATCGAGAGCGGCCGCAAGGTGGCAAGCGTGAAGGCCACGGGCGCGGACGTCGTGGAGCAGCTGACCAGCACCGAGCAGGGCTACTGGATCCACCCCTACGCCACGCGGTTCCGCAGCAAGCGCATGCAGCCGTTCATGTTCGTGGTGCGGAAGGGGGAGGTGAAGGAGCACCACCTGTCGCACCAGGGCGAGGAGTTCATCTACGTCCTGAACGGCCGGGTGCGGGTGCAGGTGGGTCCCGACGAGCACACGCTCGCCGAAGGTGATGCTTTGTACTTCGACGCCGGCCACACGCACCAGGTGATTCCGGTCTCCGACGAGGCCCGCTACCTGGACATTTTCGCCTGATCGCTCGCCGACCGGACCGCCGGACCACGCGGCGGCAGCCGGGCGGCTGCGGAACCGATGGAGAATCGCGATGCCCACGGACCTGACCGGGCGCAAGCTCGGCATCATTCACGCGGCGCTGATCACCACGCGCGCCGTCCAGAAGTACATCGACGAGATCATCCCGGAGGTGGAGGTGGTGCACTGGGTGGATGACACCATCCAGAACACCAACTTCGCGTGCCCGCCGGGCGTCATCCCGCGGAAGAACTACGCCAAGTTCGTGACCGGCGCGCTCTCGCAGCAGGAGTACGGCGTGGACCTGATCCTGCTCGCCTGCTCCACCTTCAACCGGGCCGCGGAGCACGCGCGCCCGATGATCGACGTGCCCATCCTGCAGATCGACCGGCCCATGATGGATCTGGCGGTGCAGGACGGGCGACGCGTGGGCCTGCTGGCCACCGTGCCCACCACGGTGCCCGCGTCCGAGCGCCTGCTGCGCCTGGCGGCGACGGAAGCCGGCCGGCAGGTGGAGGTCCACACCCGGCTCTGCAGCGAAGCTTTCCGGGTGCTCAAGGCCGGCCATCCCGAGCAGCACAACGAGATGCTGCTGGCGGAGATCGACGAGCTGTCGCGGCACGTGGACGCGATCGTCATGGCGCAGGTGTCGATGACCGCGCTCGAGCCGCACCTCACCGCTACCCGCGTGCCGGTCTACAACAGCGGGCGCACGGCCTTCAACCGGATCCGCGAGTTCCTGGAGGCGTTGCCCGCGCCGGCGGGAGGGTCCCGATGAGGCGGACGCGCGACCCCGCGGAGCTGGCCCGCATCGCGCGGCTGATCCGCGCGCACATCGTGCGCATGGTCGGCATCGACCAGAAGGGCCACCTGGGCGGCTCCTGCTCCGCGGCCGACATCGTGACCGCGCTCTACTTCTACCAGCTGCGCTTCGACGCCGCGCGTCCGGACTGGCCGGGCCGCGGCCGGTTCCTGCTCTCCAAGGGGCACAGCGCGCTCGCGCAGTATGCCTGCCTGGCGGAATGCGGCTTCTTCCCGAAGCGCGAGCTGCTGAAGGTGAAGACACTGGGCGCGCTGCTGCAGGGCCACCCGGAAGTGGACCGCACGCCGGGCATCGAGGCCAACACCGGCTCGCTCGGCCAGGGCATCTCGATGGCCTGCGGGATGGCGGCCGGGCTCCGGCTGGACGCCCGTGACAGCCGCGTCTACTGCATCGTGGGCGATGGCGAGACCTGCGAAGGGCAGGTGTGGGAAGCCTCTCACGCGGCCTCCTTCTACGAGCTCGACAACCTGCTCGTGTTCCTCGACCACAACGGCCTGATGACCAACGGCAAGCTCACCGACCGCTACAACACCGGGCCCTATCCCGAGAAGTGGCGCGCTTTCGGCTGGCACGTGCTGGAGATCGACGGCCACGACCCGGGCGCCATCGTGGGCGCCCTCGACACCGCGGCCGGCCTGAAGGGCAGACCGACCATGGTCGTCGCGCACACGGTCAAGGGCAAAGGGGTCTCCTTCGCGGAGCACCGGCCCGAGTTCCACAACGGGACCCTGAACCGCGCCCAGTACCAGCAGGCGCTGCGCGAGCTGGGGGCGGACCCGGACGCGCCCTTCGACGAGACGCCGCTCTGTGCCCTGCCGGAGTTCGCCCTGCCCGGCGGAGCGGCGGCAACGACGGGAGGTGCGGCATGAGCCCGACGCTCGCTACCGCCCGGATCCAGAACCCGCGCGAGGTCTACGGCCGCACGCTCGTGGAGCTGGGGCGGGCCGATCCGCGGGTGGTGGTGCTCGAGGGCGACCTCGGCAAGTCCACCATGACCTGCTACTTCGAGGAGACTTTCCCCGAACGTTTCTTCGAGATGGGCATCGGCGAGGCGAACATGACCTCGTTCGCCGCGGGCCTGGCCCTGACCGGCAAGATCCCGTTCACCAACTCGTTCGCGGTGTTCGCGGCCGGCCGCGCGTACGACCAGATCCGCATGGGCGTGTGCGTGCCGAAGCTGAACGTGAAGATCGTGGGTTCCTCGGCCGGGCTCTCGGACTTCGGGGATGGCAGCTCGCACCAGACCGTCGATGATGTCGCCATCATGCGCGTGCTGCCCCACATGACGGTACTGGTGCCGGCGGACGCGATCGAGGTGCGGAAGATGGTCTACGCCGCGGTCGCGCACCCCGGTCCGGTCTACATCCGCATCACTCGCAACGACCTGCCGGACGTGACGCGCGAGCACGAGCCCTTCGTGATCGGCCGGCCCGGCCTCATCCGCGACGGCAGCGATGTCGTGATCTTCGCGATGGGCCAGATGGTGTCCGAGGCCGTGCGGGCGGCGGACGCCCTGGCGGCCGAGGGGAGCGGCGCGCGCGTGGTGAACGTGTCCACGCTCAAGCCGGTGGACGAGGCCGCGCTGATCGCGCTGGCGCGGGGGTTCCGGGGCATCGTGACCGCGGAGGAGCACTCGCTGATCGGCGGTCTGGCCAGCGTGGTCACGTGGGCGTTCCGCAACGAGCACATACCCGTGCGTTGCGTGGGCATCGAGGACCGCTGGGGCCAGTCCGCGCACAGCTACGCGGAGCTGCAGCAGGAATACGGCCTGACCGCCGGGCACGTGGCCGCGCAGGCGCGGGCGGTCCTGAACGACTGACGCAGGAGGACCTCGAATGGAGAACGTCGGATTCATCGGCCTCGGCATCATGGGCAGGCCCATGGCGAGGAACCTGCTGAAAGCCGGTTACCCGCTGGTGGTCTACGACCTGAACCCGGCGCCGGTCGCGGAGCTGGTGGCGGCCGGTGCCGCAGCGGGCACGTCGTGCGCGGACGTGGCCGCGCGGGCGGACGTGATCATCACCATGCTGCCCAACTCGCCGGACGTGCGGCAGGCGGTGCTCGGGCCGGGCGGCGTGCTGGAGGGCGCCGCGCCCGGCGCGGTCGTAGTGGACATGAGCTCGATCGCACCGCTGGCGAGCCGGGAGATCGCCACGGTCCTGGCGGAGCGCGACGTCGCCATGCTGGACGCGCCCGTGAGCGGCGGCGAGCCCAAGGCCATCGAGGGCACGCTGGCGATCATGGTGGGCGGCCCCGAGCCGGTGTTCGAGCGAGTGAAGGGAATCCTCTCGCACATGGGCGCGAGCGTGACGCGCGTGGGCGAGATCGGGAGCGGCAACGTGGCCAAGCTGGCGAACCAGATCATCGTGGGGCTGAACATCGCCGCGGTGGGCGAGGCCATGGTGCTGGCCACGAAGGCGGGCGTGGACCCGGCGAAAGTGTTCCAGGCCATCCGCGGCGGCCTGGCGGGCTCGACCGTGCTGGAGGCCAAGATGCCGCTGGTCCTGGCGCGCAACTTCAAGCCGGGGTTCCGGATCGAGCTGCACGTCAAGGACCTGGCCAACGCGGTGGAGACGGCGGCGAGCCTGGGCGTGCCGAGTCCGCTGTCGGCTGAGGTGCTGCGCATCATGCGGGTGCTCCAGCAGAGCGGGCACGCGCGCGAGGATCACGGCGGCCTGGTGCAGTACTACGAGCAGCTGGCCGACGTCCAGGTGAAGGCGCACTGAGCGCGCTGGCTTCCACCCGAGCAACGAGAGCGGTTCCATGTCGATGACAGCGCGCCCGGCGCCGGGCTCGTCTCCTGCCCCGCCCGCTGCGACGGCGCCGGGCAATGACCCGGGCCCTGCCGGCGGCCCACCGCCGCCACCGCCCTCGCTCGGCAAGCAGCTGGCCTGGGCGCTGTTGATCCTCGTGAGCGTGTTCCTGTTCACACGGTACGGCGGGCGCCATACCGGCTCGGTCGAGTGGGGCTACCGCATCCTGTTCGCGGCACCCGCCTTCCTGGGCTTCTTCCTGGTCCGGGTGCGGCGGCTCCGCTGGGCCGTCGGCGCCATCCTCTGCGCCTGCATCACCATCAGCTACCTGGACCGCAACACCATGGGGCTGGCGGTGACCGCCATCCGCGACAGCGGCGACATCCCCATCAGCGACGGCGACTTCGCCAACCTGGTGTCCGCGTTCCTGTTCGCGTACGCGCTCATGTACGTGGGCGGCGGCCGGCTGATGGATGTGCTGGGCACCCGCCGCGGCTTCCTGGTGGTCACGCTGTTCTGGTCGTTCGCGGTCATCAGCCACGGCTTCGCGGGCGGGATCGTGGCGCTGCTGGTCTCGCGCGTGCTGCTGGGCATCGGCGAGGGCGGCGGGTTCCCGGGGATCACCAAGGCGGTCGCGGAGTGGTTCCCGGTGCGGGAACGCTCGACCGCCATGGGGCTGATCAACGGCGGCACCGCGATCGGTGGCATGGTCGCGCCGCCGCTCGCGGCCGTGGTCCTGAGCTACGCATACTGGCCGGGCTCACCTGCCGGCGGGGATGCATTCCCCTGGCGCTGGGTGTTCTTCCTGTCCGGCTCGCTCGGCTTCGTCTGGTGCCTCTGGTGGTTCTGGCTCTATCACCCGGCCGCGCAGCATCCGCGGCTCTCGGCGGCGGAGCGGGAGGAGCTGCGCGAGGTGATCGCCACGCCTCAGGGACAGGCCTCGAGCGACGGTGCCGACATCCCCTGGCTGCGGCTGTTCACGTATCGCGCGGTCTGGGCGCTCATGCTCTGCAAGTTCCTGGGTGATGCGGTCTGGTATTTCATCGCCAACTGGCTGCCCAAGTACCTGATCGACGCGCGCGGTTACGACATCAAGGGCATGGCCGCGTTCGCGTGGATGCCCTGGGCGGGCGCGGGCATCGGCTGCATCGTGGTCGGCTACTTCTCCAGCTGGCTGATCACGCGCGGCTTCTCGATCAACGCTTCCCGCAAGATCGCGCTGGGCATCGCGGTCGCGGTCATGCCCACGCTGTTCCTGGTGCCCTACATCGAGAGCAATGCCTGGGTGATCGTGCCCTTCATCATCGGCTACTTCGGCCAGCAGGCCTGGTCCACCCTGGTCATGACCCTGCCCACCGACCTGTTCCCGCGCGCGGCGGTCGGGTCGGTGGCCGGGCTGGTCGGGTTCGGCGGCGCGATCGGCGGCATCGTCTTCAACAAGCTGGGCGGTTTCTGGCTGGACGCGCATCCCATGGCGAGCTTCACGGCCTCGCAGCGCTGGGGCCCGATCTTCTTCTTTGCCGGCATCCTCCACATCGTGAGCTTCATCGTCATCCTGGTGCTCATCCCGAAGATCAGGATGCTGGAGCGGCGGAGTCAGCCGGCCGCAGCGTAGTCTACCGCCAACGTCAGGCGCCGGAGAGGTACACATGAACGCAGCTCGCAGCACGCTCCTGGCCGCATTCTTCGCGGCCCTGTCCGCGCCCGCGATCGCGGCCCAGGGCAATCAGCCCGTGGTGCTCGGGAAGCTGGGCAACCAGGGCACGGTCTCCTTCACCC
>VEPF01000107.1 GCA_012027055.1 Gemmatimonadota bacterium
CGGGTCCTGGCCGCGCTGTACTGCACGTACGAGTTGCGCGGGGACTGGCCGCCGCACCTGCTGCGGCAGCTGCGGAGCGCGGCGTGGGACGCGCTCGGGCGTGGGCTCTCTTTGGACCGGGAGCAGCAGGCGCTGCACGCTGCCCTGGAGCGGTGTGCGGCTGGCTGGCGGCCGGCGGTGGTGCGTCTGCTGGGCCGGAGCGCGGCGGCGGCCGCAGCGCGGGCGTACCCGGCCGGTGCGCTGGCGCTGCAGCGCATCTGCTTCGAGGCGGCGCTGGTGCACGGCTGGTGGGCGGAGGCGGCGGCAGCGGCGCTGGAGATCGCGGGCGCGCCTGGCCTGGTCGGCGCCGACCGGGCCCGCTCGCGCTGGCGCCGGCGGGCGGGCGTTCTGGCAGCCCGGTCCCGGCCGGAGCCCGGTTTGCCATGAAGGCGGGCACCGGCGGGGGCTCGTTCGATGCGGTCGATCGGCGGGGCCTGGCGCTGGCGCTGGCGCGCGGCCTGGCGTTGGAGTGTCCCCGCTGCGCGGCGCCCATGATTCGCCAGGAGGTGCGGCCGGGCCAAGGAGTGCCTTACGTCCGCCGGCGGGTCTGGGTGCTGTGCCCGGTTTGCCGGCGCAGTGCTGCTCTCGACCTCGACCGCCCTTCCGACGGCTGATGGCGGGCGCTCAGTCGCGCGGCCGCGCGACCATGATGCCGTCCTGGGTCCTGCTCCGGAGGATGCGTTCCGGTAGCGACAGGGCGCTGATCTCGACGCTGTCGCCCACCAGCGGCGCGTGCATCAGGTGGAGGGTGCCGTCCTGCCAGACCGCGAGCCCGGTGTGGGCGACGTCCATACCGCTGATCGTGGTGGTGGCCGCGATGATGTCGCCGTTGCGGATGCGGGCGGCAGCGGCGGCCACGTCGGCCGCGGGGATGTAGTAGCGCGGCACGGCGCTGAGGCGGGCCTCGATCTGCCTGATCTCCTCGAAGGCCGAGTCGTTCGCGAGCTGCCGGTAGGAGTTGCGGTGCCGGGTCATGAGGTTGAGCGGCTCCGGATCGCGCACGCCGCCCAGCTCACGACTGATGTCCGTGACAATGCCCTTCGCGGCGTTGGCGCCGATCCACTCGCTGAAGTAGTGCAGGCGGCCGGTGTAGCCGGACAGGCGGCCGGTGCGGTAGCGGATGCGCTCGATCTCGCGGACGAACTCGGGGAAGCCGCCGCCGGCGCGGATGGTGCGCGCCAGCGCGAGCATGTTCTCGACGAAGGTGACGCAGTCCAGGCCCCGCAGGTTGATGATCACCCGCTCCTCGCCGGGCACCTCCAGGGTCTGCGGCACGTAGGGCGTGCCTACGAACGTGCGGCCCAGCTCGGCCATGAGCGGGCCCGTGCCGAGCGTGTCCAGGTGCCGCGCACGCGCGAAGCGGATCCGGTCGGTGACGAGGGCGGAGTCCGCCGCGCGATCTTCCCGCATCAGGGCTGCGGAATCCGCCGCGGTCGGGATCGGCCTGCTCCAGTCGCCGAGGTCGCTGACCGCGGCCGGGGCGATGGTCGGCCCAGTCTGTTGCCCCGGTCCGCACGCGGCCGCAGCCAGGACCAGGCACACCATCAGCCGCCGCATGGTCAACCTCCGGAGTTGCAGGCCATGGGGTGCGCCCCTGGACCGCGGCCGTTACTGCTTCGTTCCGAGGATCTCCGGCCGCAGATCATCCAGGATGTAGTGTGCCACCGCATCGATCTCGCGTGGCGAGATCCCGGCCACACCCCAGGTGGGCATCCCCGCTGAGTGCCCCTCGAAGATCCGGCGCCGGACCGAATCGATGTCGGAGCCGTATGGCCAGCCCGGGCTCACCAGTGACGGTACCACGATGCCCCGGTTCCGGGCGTATGGCGTCTGCCCGCCCCGGCCGTCGAAGCCGTGGCACTTGCGGCAGTAGGCGGCGAACACGTTGTTGCCCTCGAAGGTGCGGGCGCTGTCGCTCACCCACGCGATCGTGTCGAACAGCGCCGGCGAAAAGAGCGAGTCCGCCTGCGCCACCTGCTTGTCGCGCGATGGCGGCTCGAACTTGTGCCCGCCCCCGCACGCTCCGCTCAGCAGCGCCGCCACGGCCAGCACCGCACCGGCGGTGCGGTGTCCCATCACGGACTCCGGCGCCCGTGGATGCTGTCGTTGGGCGCCTGCGGGGCCGGCCGGGTGCTGTCCATCATCATGGGGTTGCCGTGGCCGAGCAGGCTGGCGCCGGGCTCCAGCTCCTGCATCCGGGCCGCGGCCGCGTTCATGTTGACGGTGTCGCCCTGCGCCGAATACGTCATGTACTGACCGAAATAGGCGGTCACCTGCAGGTTCTTCGGCGTGCCCTGCATGTCCAGGATCGCCTGGTAATGGCGCAGGGCCTCGGCGTACTGCTTGGCCGAGAACGCCGCGTTGCCGCTGTCCAGCTGCACGGCCGCGCCGGCCGGCCAGTCCGCGCGCGTGTCGCGCACGGTCTCGCTCGTGACGCTGCCCGTCTGCTGGTCGCCGGTGTCGCCCTTCTTGCCGCAGGCCGCGACCAGCGCCACGACCCCGAGCAGCGCGAGCAGCGACCTGAATCCCACCCGTGCGTACATGCTACCGAGTTCCTTTCTTCAATGGATCCGACACGTGGCACGCCAGGCATATCAGCGGATTGCGCTTCTGGGCGCGCGCGGCGTCGAAGTTCGGGCCGTGCGGGTTGATGCCGAACGAGCCCAGCTGCGAGTGACACTGCAGGCAGTCCTTCTGCGTGTGGCACGAGGTGCAGCTCTCCAGCCCCTGGCGGGCCGCCTGCGCGTGCCGCAGCAGCCAGACCGGCTGTGCGTCGTGGAAGCCGCCTTCCAGCCGCCCTTCCGTGCGCATGCCCTGCTGGATGTGGCAGCTCCGGCAGAAGGTGCGAGTCTCGTGACAGGTGGCGCACTCCAGCCGCTGCCCGTACGCCGCGCTCGCGTGCTGCGCGACGAAGTTGCGCGGATGGAAGCCCGGTGTGGCGGGCGCGTCGTGGCAGTCGCTGCAGAACCGCCGGGTGTGGCACGACTCGCATTGCTGCGGCTGGGCCGCGGCCAGTACGGCGTGGTCCGTCTGGAACGACTTCGGCGCATGGGATAGCGGCGGCTGCCGCTTCAGGCCGACGCCCGGCGCGGCGACCCGCGGCCGCTCCGCCAGCGCCGCGGCGGCGGTCGGCAGGGGTGGCACGTGGCAGGCGGCGCAATCGTCGCGCGTGTGGCAGGTAGCGCACTCCTGACGGCTGGCGCCCGCGCCGTGCCGCTCCAGCCATTCCGGCACCCGGTGCGAGGGCGGGACCGGGTAACTCGGGGACAGCTGGATCATTGCCAGCGTGGGCGGTGCTTCCGGGATCTTGCCGATCGCCGCCACGATCGCGGGATCGACGTGGCAGCCGGCGCACTGCTGGCGGGCGTGGCACGTCGCACAGCGCGCGGGCTGAGCCGCCGCCCCCTCGCCGTGACCGGTGGGCAGGAAGGCCGGGGCGTCATGGTCGGCGGGCACCGGCAGCTTCTCCACCATGGCCGCCGTGAACTTCGTCCGCGCCAGCGGCACGTGGCAGGTGGCGCAGCGCGCTTCCACGTAGTGGTCCTTGGCGGGATGCCCGTGACACGCGAGACACTGCGCGGGCACGGCCCGCTGCACGGTCATGCGCGGCGCGCCCTGCGGTGCGTGGCACTGCTCGCATGCGACGTCCTCGCCCGATGTCGAGACGTGGTCTTCGTGCGTGAATTGCAGGTTGGTGATCTCTTTCGTGGGACCGGTATACGTCACCTTGTCCCGTTCCTCACCATCGTGGCAGCGGCCGCACAGCTCGGGCGCCGGGTAGTATGCGGCGGTGTCACCGGTCTCGATGCCTTCGTGGCAACCCGTGCAGAACGGGAACAGGCCGGCGTGCATGCGGTGCGGGAACTGCTGCTGCTGCCGGGCCCGCACCAGGGACGCGCCCTCGATGCCGGCCGCCAGCAGCACGACCGCGAACGTCAGCAGCGCGGGCGCCGGCCACGCGCGCCGGAGCAGGCGGGCCGCAGCCGGCCGGAACCAGCGGAACGCGCTCATCGCGTCCTCCCCGGCCGCCGGGCTGCGCCCGGATCATCGCCGAAGCCGATGTTGAGCGATGCATACGCGCGCAGCTGGTTCCAGTCCGCGGCCGACGCGCGATTCTCGAAGTTCTGGTGGTAGACGTTGGCCCCGCCCAGCAGCCGCGTGCGGGGCCGTACCTCCAGCTCGACGCCGCCACCCGCGCCCGTCACCACCCCATCGCCCAGGCGGAACTCCTCGATCTGCTGGAACGCGCTGCCATTCACGAAGACCGAGAGCCGGTCCCGCGGCGACCACCGCACCGTCGCATCCCCGGAGCTGATGAAGGCGCCCGCGCCGCGCTCCAGGCGATACGACCCGTCGAACGACAGGCGCGCGCTCCTCTGCCAGACCGCCCCGACTTCCGCGCGCTTCCCCTCGCGCTCCACGCCCCCCAGCACGATCGGGGCGTGCGTGTCCTCGTACCGGCGGTAGGCCGCGGCACCCCAGACGCGCAGGGCCGGGCGCGGTACCCAGGTCGCCCGCAGCTCGCCCTCGTGATACGCGACCGGACTGAAAAAGCCCCAGATCGTGAACAGGTCGAACCACGGCTGATAGCGGCGGGCCGTCCCCTCCAGCACCAGGCGCGAATGCAGCAGCGGCGCCACGGCCCGCAGATGCGCCTTGCCGACCCGGTTGAAGGCGACGTCGTAATCCAGCGCGCCCTCCAGCCGCACCGGCTGCAGCGCCTGTGTCGAGAAGTCGAGCGACGCCCGCTCCGCGGCGAGATCGCCCCCCAGCCCCTCGCTTTCGCGTTGATAGCGCACCGTGAACGCGGTGCCCGGACGCGGCTCCCAGCGCGCGGCGCCCCCGGCCAGCCAGAACTGCCCGCTGAGCGAGTCGAACGGGAAGTCCTCCACGCCCCGGAGCGCCTCGGTGCGCGGCTCGCTGGTCCCGCGCAGCAGGCTGCGGCCGGCGTAGCCCTCGATGGATATGCCGCGCACCGGCTCGACCAGCAGGTTCACGCCGTCGTAGCCGCTGAAGCCCAGGCCGGAAACGTTCAGCTGCCGGCCCAGCCTCGCCCGCAGCATGCCGCGGTTGTACTGCATCGAACGGGTCGTCACTGCGCGGCCACTTGAACTCGCCCGCAAGGTCGGCGCGCGCCCGCAGCAGCACGGTCGCCGACAGCCCGGTCATCCCGAAGCCCCAGCCCGTCAGCCCGATGTCCTGGGTGGCGAACGTGGCGGTCTGTACTTCCCCGGCCCGATAGAAGATGCAGGTCTGGTCGCTGACGCACGTGACCGTCCGGCCAGCGTACTGCAGCGTCCCGTCCGCCAGCCCGATCACGCTCGAGCGAGCTACCGTGTCCCGCACGATGGGACGCAGCTCGAGATAGCGGGTGGTCGTGGTGGCGGTGCCGCGGAAGCCCTGCGCCGACAACGCGGCGGGAACCAGCAGCGGCAGGAGCAGAAAAGCAGGAACCGTCCGGCGGACACGGAAGCAGCGGCTCATACGCAACGCGTCAAGCCTCCCCCAGTGCTGCGACCGCGCCGCCGTCCGGCTCGGCGCATGAGCCATGATGATCGATCTCCTCAGCGTCCGGCGCCAGCCGGCCGCTGCCCCGGCACCGCGTGACACTGCGCGCAGTTCTTTCCGGGGTTGTGGTTCACCTGGTCGACGTGGCACGACAGGCACAGCGCGCGCGTGCGCGGCACGCCCTGGAACGGCAGCCGCGTGTGGCACTGCGCGCCGGCGCACGTGCGATGCACCTGGTTGTCGTGCGCCCCCTTGGGCGGCGGCTGGTGGCACGCTCGACAGTTGTTGTCAGGCTGATGATGCTGCTCGTGACACTGCGCGCACGGCAGCGTGGCCGCGCTCCGGTCCGGCGCCGGCGCGTGACAGGCACTGCACTCCTGCTTCGTGTGCCACGCGTGGTCGAAGCGGAGCGTTCTCGTGGCCGGCGGGGCGCTCGCGATCTTCATGCTCTCCTGGATCGGGATCGGCCCCTCCAGCTCGGCGCGCGCGTGACAGCGCGTGCACTGCGCCGTGGTCCTGACCTGCGGTCCGTGATGGCACTGCTGGCAGGTGGCAAACGACGCCAGCAGCGCCACGCCCCCGTGCGTCCGCTGGTTGTCGTGACAGTGCGTGCATTCCACCGGGCGGTGTTGCGCGTGACGGAACTGCAGCGAATCCCGGCCGGCGCGTACCAGCGCGGCCGAGCCGGCGCGGTACACCGTGCGCTGGTAGATGTCCGCGTGACAGCCCAGGCAGGCCGTGCTGCGCGGCCGGAACTCGTGCGCCACGTGGCAGCGCGTGCACTCCGCGAGCGCCCCCGGACTCAGGCCGCGATGCATCGGCGAGACCGTGTCCTGGCGCTCGTGGCAGCCCGACTTCTGGCAGGAGCGTACCGCCTGGGCAGGCGTGGTCTGCTCGTGCGGATTGTGGCATGCGCCGCATGCGCCGCCGTGCGGATCGTTGGCCGGCACCGCGCCGAAGCGGCGCCGCATGGCGTGGCAGCTCAGGCACTCATCCTGCCTCGGCCGCAAGGCCACCGCCAGCGAATCCGCCGGTGCGTTCGCGGCCACCGGCGCGGTGAAGTTGTGGCACGCCGCGCAGTGGATGGTGAGCTGGCCCATCTTGCCGAGCCGCACCCGTGTGCCCTCGTGGCAGCCGGCCTGCCCGCAGGTCTTGTCCGTGGCCGCGAACTCGTGCACCGACGAAGAGTGGCATTGCACGCAGCGCAGCCCGGCCAGCCGCGGGTCCTTCGACTCCACGTGCACCTTGTGACCCGCCGTCTGCGCCACCTGCTCCCACTTCTTCGGATCACCCTTGATGTGGCAGTCGGCGCAACGCTTGTTCGGCACCTCCGCGTGCGACTTCAGCTCCTCCGGCTGCTCGATGATCTGCGTCAGCGCCATCGTGCTGCGCGCCACGAACGTGGGCTGATGGCACGCCTTGCAGCCCAGGTCCCGGTGCGCACTCCGCGAGAACCGCTCGTACGGGTTCCGCATGAGATGGCACGACAGGCAGAAATCGTTGTCGTGCTGGACGTAGTCGTAGGTGCGGTACAGCATGACCCCGCTCGCCGCCACCAGGGCCACGGCTACCGCCGCAAGCCCCACCAGCGCCGCCGGGGGGAGACGAAACACGCGGTCCCGGATAGCCTGTCCCAACCCGGCTATTCTGCCAGTCACCGCGTCTCCGCTGCCAGGGGTGATGTGCCGGAGCCGGACCGGGGGGCGCACCCCCCCGGTCCGGACCGGAGTAGACTAGTGCTGCTTGAACTGCGGGGTCAAGTCGATGACGTTCGGCACGGTCACGCCGTAATCGGCCTTGACCTGCTGGATCGAGGTGATCAGCAGCGCCTCCACCAGGAACGGGTTGTGGATCACCGCCGTGACCCGCGCACCCATGTCGTAGTTGAAAGCCGCACCCTCAGCCGTGGTGAACGCCGCGTCCGCCGTGTTGAACGTCGGCTTGCCGTTGTACATGCCGGTGTTGTTCCCGCATGAACCGGCCGCCGGCGGGACCTTCGAGCGGCAAGTCTTCCAGTCCGCGTGCACCTTCTGCAGCGTGCGGTCCAGCTCCGCCACCAGGTTCGCGATCCGCAGCTGCGCCGTGGTCACCGCCGAGCGCGCCACGCCCTCCGAACCGTGGCAACCCGCGGCCGTGCACGACTTGAACGTCCGCTGCGCATCCGTGCACGTGCCGTTCACGATCGGCCCGCCGTTCGTGTCCAGGCAGGGAATCGCCTCGAACGTGTGGCCCGTCCCGGTCACTGCGGTGCCGGTCGCGTCCTTGTAGTTGAACCGGTTCATGTGGCAGCCCGCGCACAGCAGCGGATTCGCCGCCGGACTCCCGTGCGTCGCTTCCCCGCGCAGCGGCGGGGACTTGGTCTTCATGATGTCGCCCCACCAGCCACCTTCACCCGTGAGCAGCGGGCCTTCCGGCGAATGCGGACCACGATACGTGGTCGGATCCGGCAGCCCCCGCTTGTAGTGGCACTTCATGCACAGGTTCTTGGTGAGATCGGCCTCGGACACCGACTTCCGCAGCTGCCCCGTGTAGTGGTCATCGTGCGGATCGTGGCAGACCGCGCAGGTGATCGGCAGGATCTTGTCCAGGGCCGCTACCCCCTCGACCGTCGCCTACACCATGTACACCTTGTTCAGACCGAACTTGATCAGCGCATACTCGCCCGTGTGGCACTCCACGCACTCCGCACGCGTGCCCGGACTCGCCGCGCTCGGCACCGAGCCGTGCGCCGACTTGGCCCATTCCTCGCCGTACGGATGGTGCGTGCCATTGTGGCACTCCACGCACCCGGTCTTCATGGTCATGCCCGCCGACAGCGGCGCCAGCACGCTCGCGATCGTGCCCTTCGACGGATTGCTCACGTGCTGCAGCCCAGGACCGTGGCAGCTCTCGCACTGCACGTCGTAGTAGCGCGGGTCTTTCGTCGTGCTCCAGCCGGCCTTCGCCTCGATCAGGTTCCCCAGCTCCCCCACCGTGTGGCAGCCTTCGCACACCTCCGCCGCTTGGCCACTCCCCTGCAGCGTCTCCCACGCCCCCGCGTGCGCCGTCTCCACCCACGCGGCCTGCTGCCCCATGTGGCAGTTGCCGCACGCCGTCAGCTTCTCCTCGGCCTACGAATAGCCCAGGAACCCCGCCGCTGCCGCCGCCGGCTGGTCCCACAGCTCCCGATCCCGGTAGCCGATCTTCT